>NZ_JAUBPW010000027.1:0-84013 GCF_036700965.1 Microcoleus sp. Pol8_D6
AAACTTATATTTAACTCACCTTGAATATATCGATCGCTCCTGCTAGTGGTCTGCGATCAATTATTCAGCAAACCCTACTTACTTTTTTTCAAAATTTGCCCCTTGTCATCAATTGTCAAACCGCTATTGGGAAAATCGCTCTTTGTCAAACGGTTAATCAACCCCACAGTTCTAAATTTGTTATCAACAGCCGGAACACCTCGCCCGTCAAGTTGGACGGGGATAATCTTACCAGAAACAAAATCCCCTTGCGGAGTCATTTTCACATCCAAAATTAGAGATTGACCGAGTGATCCTGCTGTAGACAAAGTGCGATAACCCAAAAAATTTCCCAGAGAGTAAGCAATCAATTTACCTTTATAAAGTTCCATTGCTCGCGGAACGTGCGGGCCATGACCCAAAATCAAATCGGCTCCCGCATCAATCATCGTCCGCGAAAACAAAACCATATTTCCGCGGTTTTCTCCGTAAAAGAACTCAGTTTTATTTCTCACATTGATAGCTCCCGTTCCTTCAGCTCCAGCATGAACTGATATCACTACAATATCAGCGTTTTGCTTAGCTTTTTTGACAACTTCTGATCCTGCTTTCAGTTCCAACAAAGAATTGTGAACGTCGCCGTAGTTGCTGAAACCGATAAAGGCAAAATTCACGCCCTTGACATTTTGATAAACAATTTGATCTCTTTTGCCAACAGCCTTCATGCCGTTGCTGTCGATGTTTTTAATCGTGTCCTTAAATCCCTGCTCGTTAAAATCGTAAGAGTGATTGTTGGCAATATTCAAAATATCAAAACCAACATCTTTGAAAATTTTTGCATAACTCGGAGGCGTCCGAAAGGCAAACAGCATTCGTCCGCCACCTGCTTTGGAACTGTAAGGATAATCGGTCATCGTGCTTTCAAAATTGCCAAACAGAATATCAGCTCCTTTGAGGTACGGTTTTACCGACTCTAATAACATCTCTTTTTTTGCCGGCAGTTTGTTGTAGGGATAATTTGTGCCGGGGATCATGTCGCCAACTGCTTTGATACTGACAGTTGCGGGCAAAATGGCAGGTTTTTTGGCAGCCGGGGAGGGCGATTTTGGAGCGGGAAGGGGTTTGGCTGCGGGTGTCGAGCTCACTTCTTGTACCGCAGGCTTTGACGTGGGAGGGTTATTAGTAGCGGTGGGTGAGGATTTGTAAAGTTGAGAAGCCAGTACAAGGCCGGATATGGGTACGAAAATTAGACTCAGAGCACCGACTGACAGCCCTGATTTTTTAGTTTTAGTGCCTGCTAATGCTGGCTGCGGCGATGGCTTTTGCTGCCTTTGGTTTGGGGGTTTTGGAGTTGGGATTTGAGGGGGTTGGGGCGGAGATTTTTCTGGTGTTTGAGGGGGCGCCGTTGTGACATTTTGAGTTTTTTCTAGCTTGGGCAAAGTCACAGGAATGGGAGAAGCGGCTACACTAGCAGCTACTGCTGCACTCGCAGCTACTGCTGCATTCACGGCAACTAATGGACTCACGGGTACGGAAGTCAAGCGTTTTTTTAATTCTACTGTCTGAGTCCAAGCGGGCAATTGCTCGCCGTCGCGCCGCCCGTAAACTGTCACTGAGTAAAGGTTATTTGGTTGCAGCCGCTGCAACCCTTTGACGGCGACTCGGAGACAGGCTTCTTCTGCGGGTAAATTTTCTGCTTCCAGCAGCAGGTGCAGGGTGTCATTTTCCCGGCTGGCTTTAGCCGTGACGCCGAAGCTTTGGAGTGCTTGGCTGATCAGAAATGCGATCGCCCTGGCATCGCCTTCTTTTGCTAAATTTAAAATATCTTGTTGGCTCACAAACGCCTCTACTCTCACACTAAAAATTTAGCTCGATCTTATATCAAATTTGGCGGCACAGCATTAAATACCGATTGGTTTAACTTAACTAAGTGGGTACAAATAAACAGAACGTGGGCACAGGGCGCGTGCGTGAAAGGGTATACTCGCTCTCACTATAGCAATCCTTGCAGGAGTCGTAAACTTTTTACCCCACCCCAACCCTCCCCTTATCAAGGGGAGGGAGTAAGAAATTCACAAATGATGCGAGGATTGCTATATAGCTCCTAACTAAATCAGACCCTACTTTTACCAGATAGTATGATTTTTGGCGCTGGCTAGCTGAATACAATATTTCCTAACGGTTATCTTACTCGATCGCCCCAACACTTCTATCCGGGATATTTGCCCCCTGCAAATTAACATCGGTCAAATCAGCGCTCTCTTTCTTACAGCATTTTTGGTAAATAAAACTGGTTTGTGAGCGTCGAGAGTGTGTCCTGGAATGTACGGAAAATATGCAGTTTAGCAGCGAAGAATTAACGAAAAAACCGGCTTTCTCGTTACCAGTGCCAATCCCCCTGTCCCACTTGGGCCCAAATTCACACAAAAACGATCGACCTGCAGGCTCGGAAGCTTGTTAAACTCTTGGTCATGTCACGCTATTGGTGAGAAATCGACGGCTAGCCACAATCGTCTGCTAACGCCCCCGCAGTGCTGGGCTGCGGGGCCTGCATTGCACACTGCACGTAGGTGAGATTAGCTGCAATCAACTTTCGGGATGCCGCTGCTAAAGTCGCGGCCGCCAATGTAGTTGTTCGTTTTAAACTAATTAAACTAATTATTTAAAGGAGTTGCACGTCAATGACACAATTGTGCTTATAATATCTGGCTCGGTGCCCTCTCAAACCAGGGTTTTTCGCTAGTCTGGTGGTATTTGTGAGTTAGTTAAGCCCATAGCAGCTAGGATCGAGCTAACTCAAGGTTAAACTAAAGCTCGTCATGCGGCGTTGCCTCTCAAAACCCGGATTGAGTCTTATGGCGCATTACCGCTCCTCTGTATGTTTGTTCACCTGCATTGCCTGTCTGGGCGCTGTGTTCAGTCCAAGTGCCGACGGAGGGCAACAGGTACTCAATGCCTCTGCGCGTGCTGTTTCCCAAGAAATTGCTCAGGCGAACTCTCCCCCGGACGATCGCCAGGATTCCAAGCCTCCAAAACCGTCTCCAGCGCCCGATAAAAACAAATCTCAGCCGTCCAAAACGTCCAAATCTAATTCTAAGATCCCGAAATCGGTATCCAATTTGATCGTCATTTTGTCTCGTCAGCGAGGGTTCTTAATGTTGGGTTTGGCAGCAGTTGTCGTCACGGCAGCGGCAGTATTTATCATGCTCAAATTAGTTAGTAATGACGAGTCAAATTATTCTAAGCGAAGACGGGGACGATTTGAGCGCCACAACCCAAGAAACTCTCAATTTACTAATAATCCCGATTCTCCTACAAACTCGCACGCAATTACACGGCACAAGACTTCTTTTGGGCCATCAAAACCGCTGTCAGCCTTGCCCTACCCTTTGGATTTGCCAAAAGACAACAGTATCGAGAACAGCGATCAACCTTTTCCGTTAAATATGGAATCCGGGGAACCAGAATCCCAGGATGCAGCAGTCGAGGGCGATCGAATTAATTCCGACACCTCGCCCTTGGAAACTCACAGCAACGGATACAGTAACACAGGTTTCAACATTCCCGAAACAACTAATCAAACCGATTCCCTAGCTAAGAAGAAAGGTATTGCCCTTCCCGAAACGGATGGTAGACCTAAAGTTGATATTATTGAAGCACTGATTGAAGATTTGCAGCAGCTAAATCCGGCAAAGAGAGGCAAAACAATTTGGGAACTAGGCCAGCGGGGAGATTCCAGAGCAGTTGAGCCGTTGCTCGATTTGCTAGCAAATTCCGACTCCAAGCAGTACAGTTTAATTTTGGCAAGTCTCTCGGAAATTGGCATTCGCACCCTCAAACCCATGAATAATGCGTGGTCAATTTCGCTGCAAAATGAAAATCCCGAAGTGCGTAAAAATGCAATTCGCGACTTGACGCGGATTTACGAATTGGTGAATCAAATCAGTTACTTGTTGCACCGTGCGACGGACGATCCAGATCCAGAAGTTCAGGAAACTGCTCGCTGGGCAATCAATCAGTTGAATCGCATCCGTCCGCGTTCTGGGATGGATTAATAAACGTAGCAATTTTCAAATACTTTGAACTTGAGATTTGCAATGGGAAATTGATAATTTAGATTATGTTAAAATTAGTGAATGCTGATTAATGACTAATGACTAATGACTAATGACACTTTAAAACTATTGTTCCTGTCAACTTCGGTCGGTAAACTCGGTTCGGGGTTGGGTGGTGGAGTCGAACTTACAGTCCTTAACATCGCTAAAGAATTACAGAGTCGCGGTCATAAAATAGCAGTTGTAGCACCGATAGGTTCAAATTTAGAATCAATTCCAGTAATCGAAATAACGGGTGATTTGCAAGTAACCGCCCAAACACAAGATTACAATGATCCTATTGTGATGCCCGCCGATTCTGTGCTGGCGAATATGTGGGAATATGCTCGCCAAGTTCAGGATGAATGGGATGTCATTGTTAATTTTGCCTACGATTGGCTGCCGTTTTATTTGACACCATTTTTTAGGACTCCGATCGCACATTTGATCAGCATGGGCTCCCTTTCCGCAGCCCTCGATCGCATTGCCGGACAAACCGCCGTCCAGTTTCCTGGTACGATCGGAGTTCACACCGCTTCTCAAGCCAAAACATTCGCCTTTGCCGATGAATGTCAGTTGTTGGGAAATGGCATAGATTTATTCCTGTACAAATTTTGCAACAAACCCGAGTCTAAATTAGCTTGGCTAGGGCGCATCGCCCCGGAGAAAGGCTTAGAAGATGCAGTAGCAGCAGCGAAAATTACAGGCATTCCCCTGAAAATTATGGGCAAAATGCAAGATGAGGATTATTGGCAAAAAATTTGTGCAGATTACCCGGATGCTCCAGTAGAATATTTAGGGTTTCTGACAACAACCCAAATGCAAGAGCAAGTCCGTCAGTGCCGAGCATTGTTGATGACACCGCGCTGGGTGGAAGCTTTCGGAAATGTCGCGATCGAGGCTTTAGCGTGCGGTGTACCCGTGATTGCTTACGAGCGCGGGGGGCCGGCGGAAATTGTTAGAGAGGGACTGACGGGCTTTTTAGTGCAGCCTGATAGCGTAAATGGCTTGGTAGGTGCGATCGCCCGCTTAGACGAAATTGACCGCAGCGCTTGCAGGCGACAAGCAGAGGTAGAATATTCTTTAGCAGCTTTGGGCGATCGTTGTGAACACTGGTTCAAATCTATCACTGCTAGTAGGGTGCGTCAGTAATAATACTGGCACATTTTTAGAAAGATTCGCTGACTGACGCACCTTAAAAGTTTATTGAACAGCAATTCAAATCTATTCTAAAATTGAGTTAAATAAACTATTAATCGACCACACAAAAAGCAAACAGAAAAAAACATGGCAACCGAACGTTTAGTGCTTTTATCCAGTAGAGAAATCGAAAAAATGCGCCAAGCAGGCCGTTTAGCGGCCGAACTTCTGCTACATCTCGAACCAATGGTAAAACCTGGTGTCAGCACTCTAGAAATTAACGACGAAGCCGAACGCTGGACTTTGGCACACGGAGCAAAAAGCGCTCCGCTAGGCTATAAAGGATTTCCTAAATCTCTGTGTGCTAGCGTCAATGAAGTAGTCTGTCACGGCATCCCTAATGCGAAACAAATTCTTAAAGAAGGTGACATTATTAATATTGATGTAACACCTTTAGTGGATGGTTATCATGGCGATACTTCCAAAACTTTTTTTGTGGGCAAACCTTCACCTGTAGCGAAAAAGTTAGTTGAAGTAACCGAGGAATGTTTAAGAAGAGGAATTGCGGAAGTCAAACCGGGTGCCCGTACCGGCGACATCGGTGCAGCAATTCAAGAATATGCTGAAGCACAGGGTTTTTCGGTAGTGCGAAATTTTGCGGGGCACGGGATTCACCGAGTATTTCACACTGAACCGGAAATTCTGCACTATGGCAAGCGGGGCACAGGAAAAAAGCTCAGACAAGGCATGGTTTTTACGATCGAGCCGATGATTAATGAGGGTACTTGGGAAGTGGAAATTTTGGGCGACGGTTGGACCTCTATCACCAAAGATGGAAAGCTTTCGGCTCAATTCGAACACACTCTGGCTGTGACTGATTCTGGGGTGGAAATTCTGACTTTGCCGTAGCAATCATTAACAAACAATCTCAAAAACTCACTCCTAAATCAATAATCAACCATATCCCGTAGGGGCGGGTTTTACCGACAATATCTAACGATTATCAACAATCTAGATAAACCCGCCCCGCCACAACCGATAACCCAAATCAACCTGAAATTTGCATCGAATCTTAAAATGTAGGTTTGTATTTATGGGTGGGTGGGGGCGAGTTTTCGAGATGGTCTGTTTCAGTAAGAAATTGTCGGTAAAATCCGCCCCTACAGAATTACGAGCGATTCACCAAACACGATATAACTAATAACTAATAACTAATGACTGACATACAATTTCTGCAACCAGGAGATTTACTCAAAGTAATTGCCCCTAGTGGCACTTTGCGAGAATCAACCAATTTTGAAAAGGGTGTAGAAATTTGGAAATCCCGCGGCTATCGAATTGAATTAACACCCGGTTTTGACGATCGCTGGGGCTATTTGGCAGGTTCCGACGAAAACCGCGTACGACAGTTGGCAGATGCCCTCAATGACCCGGATTGTCGCGGTATTCTCTGTGTTCGAGGCGGTTTCGGCAGCACTCGACTTTTGGAAAAAGGAAATGTGGGAAAGGCGGAAAATTCTCAATTTCCAACTCCCGATTCCCATTCGTCGAAATGGTTAATCGGCTTTTCCGACATTACTGCTTTGCTGTGGAATCAGGCTAAATTGGGTGTTTGGGGTGTTCACGGGCCGATGCTGACAACTTTGGCTGCTGAACCGGATTGGTCTGTCGATCGACTTTTTGACTGCATAGAAGGTCGTCCCTTACAATCTTTGCAAGGTAAAGGATGGGGCAGCGGAAAAGCCATCGGGCGGCTGTTTCCGGCGAATCTGACGGTTGCTTCTCATTTGCTCGGAACCCCCTATCAACCGGATTTGACCGGGGTTATTCTCGCATTTGAGGATGTTTCCGAGGCTCCTTACAGGGTCGATCGAATGTTGACTTTGTGGCGGATGGCGGGGGCTTTCGCTGGGGTGCGGGGCATTGCTTTGGGGCGCTTCAGCCGTTGCGAGATTGAGCCGAGTATTCCCAGTTTTAGCATTGAAGAGGTTTTGCGCGATCGGCTGGGGGATTTGAATATTCCCATTGTCTCGGATTTGCCCTTCGGGCATGAGGGCGTTAACGCTGCTTTACCTATGGGAATTATGGCTAGTCTCGACGCTGATTTGGGATTGCTCAGTTGCGGGTAAAAATCACTTTTTAGATAGCCTGAAAATCATTCATCAAAGTTCTGTAAAAGAATTGTTGATTTCAGAATATTTAAGGTGCGTTCTGCATGGTAGCGAAACTGAAGCATAAATAAAGCATAGGATGATAGTAAAATTATCAGGAAAAATGGGATGATTTCTAAGGGTGGTTTTTCGGTGACAAATAAAAATACCAGCCAACCCAATGCCAAAGACAGTAAAAAGACAATAGATAAAGCGGGAATAGTCATCTTCAATGGCAACACCGAACCGCCTTCAATGTCTTGAACTTGTCCTGTCGCCACCAAAAGCCCTTTCCAATTTCCGCCAGTAATTGTCGCGCGGAGGAAATCACCATCAAGCTCGATTTGGTAGCAGTAAAGAATTCGGCTCCCCCCAATTATAGCTTTGCGAACCGTTAAACCTGTACGAACTTTGGCAGCAAGCCGTTGACGGACTACATTTTTGGAAAATGGTATATGAAGGATTGCTTCCCGGTAGGGCAAGAGCGAGTACAATAGTTTGAAGAACTGATTTAAATTTAATGGCATAGCAAAAAACACGATCGTGAATTGCATCAATTGCCACTACCTAACTCTAAGCAGGGACGTTTCATTCTATCAAAGTTTTCAAGCTCCAACCACTATAAGTAAATCTACGGAGGTTTTGGGGAATCGACATTGTGCGATCGCGAATCGCGGGAGGTTTGCCCCTAGGTTCGCGCTATATCCAGAGGGATGGCGTAAATCCTGCCTGATCAGAGTTTACAGCGACAAAATAGTCCGGTTGGATGAGGCTAACATTAGATAGCCAAAAATACATTTAAAATGGATTATATGTGCAAATGTCGCTGCCAACACAGCAAAAAGATTTTAAAACTTTCCCAAAGAGGTTGATATGAGAACACACAACTTGTTAAACAGTATTGCTGCCGCTGTGCTAGTTGCAGGATTGGCACTCACTGGCATTTCGTCTAGTGCAGTTGGCGAACAGATACGGAATAACGATCGCATTGATGGAGTAATTCGCCGCACTTCCCCCATCTACCGTTTTCGGAATATGTGGGTTCCGGGTTCTCCGACGGAAGAATTGCGTGGTCAAGAATACACATTCAGCGCGAGGGAAGGCGACAACATTGAAGTGTTTTTAGATACAGATAGAAGTCGCGGTTTTACTCCCGTCATGGTGCTGTTTTACGGGAACAACAAACAAGTCGCTTTTACGCAAGACCGTTCTTTTAATTATCAAATTCCCCGTAGTGGCGATTACAAGCTTTTAGTGTTAGCAAAAGATGCTGCCAGAGGCGGTAGCTACACGCTGGAAGTTTCGGGAATTGATGGGGGCGACAGACGATCTCGCAATTCGCGGGACGATTGGTACACGAGGCGAGATGACGATCAATATGACGGTCAATATGACAGAGAACTGCTGTTGCAAACTGATTTTGACTTGCGGTCTGTTGATTGTCGCGAGAGACGTTCTATGGTGAGAGTAAGGTTTGACGATGGTAATCAAGATTCAACTTACTGCGCTGTCCCGAATAGAAGGTATCCGGCGGGAGATTATTACTACAATTCGCGGACTAGAGATTTAGACTCGGCGCGGCGGAATGATAGTAGATTCGATGCGGGCCCAGATCAATGTCGCGTAGTGGTGGGCGGAGTTTGTGTAACGAGGTAAGTAGGTCAAACTGTAGCGCGGAATCAGAAACCGGGTTTCTACGAAGAAACCCGGTTTCTGACCCTATACACAGGATTTATACCCGTCCTTTATATACGAGTCGATCTGCGGCTATCGCCTCACTTTCTTTGGCAGTGACAAAATACACATTTGTACACACAACGATTTTGTCAAAAAGGACGATCGCACAGTGGTAAGCTACCAAAGGCATTGAAATATCTAAGGTAGAGAAAAGTTAAAATGTCGGCATTAAATGAAGTTCCCTTGTTGTTGCGGGCAGCCCGCGGCGAAACCCTAGACCGCCCGCCCGTGTGGATGATGCGCCAAGCCGGTCGCTACATGAAGGCTTATCGAGATTTGCGAGAAAAGTATCCCTCGTTTCGCGAACGTTCCGAAATTCCCGAAGTTGCCATCGAAGTTTCCCTTCAGCCGTGGCGCGCGTTTCAACCCGACGGCGTAATTCTGTTTTCCGATATTGTCACCCCCATGCCGGGTTTGGGCATCGACATGGACATCGCCGAAGGCAAAGGCCCGATTATCCACGCACCCATCCGCACTCAGCAGCAAATCGACAACCTGCAACCGCTGAACCCGGAAGAAAGCTTGCCGTTTATCAAAACTATCCTGAAATCCCTGCGCGAGGAAGTCGGCAACAAGTCCACCGTGCTCGGTTTTGTGGGCGCGCCGTGGACGCTGGCGGCCTATGCAGTTGAGGGTAAAGGTTCTAAGGATTATGCCATCATCAAAAACATGGCATTTTCCGATCCAACTTTACTGCATCAGTTGCTGTCGAAATTCGCCGATGCGATCGCCGTTTACGTGCGCTATCAAATCGACTGTGGCGCGCAAGTAGTGCAAATGTTCGACTCCTGGGCCGGCCAACTCTCCCCGCAGGACTACGACACCTTCGCTCTACCTTACCAGAAACAAGTATTCGAGCAAGTCAAAAAAACCCATCCCGACACACCGCTAATTCTGTTAGTCACCGGTAGTGCGGGCCTCCTCGAACGCATGACAACATCCGGCGCGGATATTATCAGCGTCGATTGGACAGTTGATATGGCCGACGCGCGCAAGCGTTTGGGCCCGAATATGAACGTTCAAGGAAATCTCGATCCGGGCGTGTTGTTTGGTTCTCAACCGTTTATTCGCGATCGAATTCTTGATACAATTCGCAAAGCCGGTCATCGCGGACACATCCTCAATTTGGGACACGGCGTATTACCGGGAACTCCCGAAGATAACGTGCGTTTCTTCTTTGAAACCGCAAAACAAGCGGACAAATTGCTTGCCGTTGCTGCTTGAAATTGATTGCGAACTGGTTTTAACGGGTTCCCCAGCTCTGCCTGGTCAACCCATATCCAGAGGCTCTGCCTCGCGTAAAATGGAGGCAGAGCCTCCTGATCTGCCTTACCAGGTCAGACCCTGGTAACGAGTAACAACCCCTGACAAATCTCGCTTATAACCGAGTAGAGATCCCCCTAAATCCCCCTTAAGAAGCGGGACTTTGACAATAATCTTGTCCCCCCTTAAGAAGGGGGGCGAGGGGGGATCTTAGCCTCAGCATCAAGTCAAAAAACCCTCTTCCCCTGCGGCAAAATGAACTCAAAAAAAATTTTTGTGACGGGTGCAAGTGGCTGTATCGGTCACTACATGGCCGAAACTTTGATTCAAGAAACAAACCACGAACTTTACTTATTAGTTCGCAACCCAGAAAAATTAAAATTTGACTGGAAAGCCCGCCCCGGCATCCATATATTACAAGGTGATATGCGAGATATCGAGCAACACGCCGAACTTTTGCAAACAATTAATGTCGCAATTTTAGCTGCCACTGCTTGGGGAGGAACTCAAGAAGTGTTTGACGTTAACGTAACGAAAACTCTCCAGCTAATTCAACTACTTTCGCCACAGACTTGCCAACAAGTAATTTATTTTTCAACGGCCAGTATTCTCGGTCGAGACAACAATTTGCTGAAAGAAGCCGGAGAACTGGGGACAGATTATATTAGCTCAAAATACAACTGCATGGTGCATTTGTCAGCTTTGACAAATGTGCCTCCAATTACGGCACTTTACCCGACATTAGTATTGGGAGGAGACGCAGAAAAACCAGTCTCTCACTTGTCCTCTGGCCTGCCCCTTGTGGCCAAATGGATTGGTTTGATTCGCTGGTTTAAGGCAGATGGCAGTTTTCACTTCATCCACGGCGCAGATATTGCTAAAGTAGTTAATTATTTAGTTCAACATCCGCCTGCTTCCGAGGAAACGCGACATTTTGTGCTAGGAAATCCCCCGATTACAGCTAACGAAGTGGTAGAACAAGCTTGCAAGTATTTGAATAAAAAAATATTTTTTCGGATTACTCTGTCACCTTGGCTGGCCGATTTCTTTATTTGGCTGTTCCGAATTCAAGTGGCTGCTTGGGATAGATTTTGCATCAGCTACCGCCATTTTACCTATCAAAATCTTGTGAATCCCGAAAGCATAGGAATGCCGAGTTACTGCGGCACAGTTGCCGATATGTTAAGAACTAGCGGGATTCCCGGCAAAGATTCAAATTAGAAGGAAGAGGGAAGTTCGGCAGCGGATTTTATAACGGATGTAACGGATGTAACGGATGAATGTTGAGGAAAAAGGAAGAGGCAATGTGAATTAAACAACTAATGTAGGGTTCTTATGGCGCACCAAAGCAGTAATTTACTGTTTCCAGTTTTTTTTGCCTTAATTCCAGGCTTTTTAAATGCGATTATCGTCAATTAAGGGTCAAATACGATAAGATATCAGCATTTGCAAACTTTAACAGGGAACTGCAAGCTAAAAATTGCGCTCATTGTGTGTGGCTTAGGGGGTGTCACCCCTCGCCAGATATTCGATCGAGTGCAAGATCGTAATTTTAGCCTTAACATGAAGTCTTGAGAGTCGCTCGAACTCTCACGCCCCGCCAGCCCGATCGCAAGTTGTTTACTGATGTGAGGTTTAACATATAATGCGAGTTCTTCTAGTTTACCCGCTGTTTCCGAAAACATTTTGGTCTTACGAGAAAATCCTAGAATTAGTTGATCGTAAAGTTCTGCTGCCACCGCTGGGTTTGGTAACAGTAGCAGCTATTTTACCCCAAGAATGGGAATTTAAGTTAGTCGATCGCAACATCAGACAAATCACAGAAGCAGAATGGGAATGGGCAGAGCTCGTTATTCTGTCCGCCATGATTGTCCAAAAAGAAGATTTGCTAGACATCATTCGCGAAGCAAAACGGCGCGGTAAACCCGTAGCTTGCGGCGGCCCCTACCCGACTTCCGTACCCGAAGAACCTCAAGCAGCGGGCATAGATTACCTGATTCTCGACGAAGGCGAAATCACCTTGCCGATGTTCGTCGAAGCAATCGGGCGTGGCGAAAAAAGCGGAATTTATCGATCGGACGGCGTAAAACCCGATGTTACCACAACCCCCGTTCCCCGCTTCGACTTGCTGGAATTAGACGCCTACGACTCGATGTCGATTCAATTTTCGCGAGGCTGTCCTTTCCAGTGCGAATTCTGCGATATCATCGTCCTCTACGGCCGCAAACCCCGCACCAAAAACCCCCAACAATTGATAGCAGAATTAGACTATCTCTACAACTTGGGGTGGCGGCGCGGCGTGTTCATGGTAGACGACAACTTTATCGGCAACAAACGCAGCGTCAAACTGTTGCTAAAAGACTTAAAAGTCTGGCAAGAAGAACACAAATTTCCCTTTACTTTCAACACAGAAGCATCCATCGACTTAGCCCAAGATCAAGAATTGATGGACATGATGGTTGCTTGCAATTTCAATGCAGTGTTTCTAGGGATTGAAACTCCCGATGAAGAAAGCCTGCAAATGACCAAGAAATTCCAAAATACCCGCAATTCCCTGATCGAATCCGTAGAGTTAATTGCCAAATCGGGTTTGCGAGTAATGGCCGGATTTATCATTGGATTTGACGGCGAAAAACCCGGTGCCGGTCAGCGGATTGTCAAGTTTGCCGAAGCAGCAGCCATTCCGAGCACAACCTTTGGAATGCTGCAAGCTTTGCCACACACGGCATTGTCCCACAGACTAGCAAAAGAAGGGCGGTTGCGCGACAAATCTGGCAACCTCAACCAGACTACCTTGATGAACTTTATCCCGACGCGGCCTCTCGAAGATATTGCCCGCGAATATGTCGAGGCATTCTGCGAAGTGTACGATGCTGAGAAATATTTAGACCGGACTTATCGCCATTTCTTAATGTTGGGTGCACCTACAGCAAAGATACCTGCGAGAGTTCCCAGTTGGATCGATTTGCGAGCACTGCTAACTGTGGTTTGGCGGCAGGGAGTCAAGCGCAAAACTCGCTGGAAGTTTTGGCATCATTTGTTCAGCATTCTCAAGCGCAATCCTGCAGTTTGGGATCACTATTTGACAGTCTGCGCTCACAACGAGCATTTCCTGGAATATCGCCAGATTGTGCGGGATGAAATTGAAGCTCAATTGGCTGAGTTTTTGGCTAATGAGTCTCAAACTGTATATCAAGAACCTGTTGCTGTTGAGGAAAAGGAAGTGCAAGCGGTTTAGGGTTGGAGAATTCAACCGCAGATGAACGCAGGTAAACGCAGATGAATGTAAGATTGTCTGCGTTTATTTTGTTTTTAATCTGGGTTCCAGGTTCGGGCTGAAAATGTCATATCCTGCCGATCGGCCACCTTTTGAGAGCAGGCGAGAGAGCCTCCAGAGGGATTCCCAGTTTCTCACTGAAAACGTGAAATACTACTATTGGCGGCAGCAGTTATTTCGGCAGATAGAGGCGCGATCGCCCGCAAATATGAAAATCTAATTACAAGCTCAAAAATATCAAAATAGCGATCGCCCTCAATCCGCCATGTTAGGAACAAATCAACTCAGAACAGCCGCTCTCTTAGGACTCCTAAGCGGCCTTCTCGTTTTAGGAAGTTATTATTTAATCGGCAACGAACAAGGACTTTACATCGGTTTAGCGCTAGCCGCCTTCTCAAGTTTTAGCTCTTGGTACTATTCCGACACGGCCGCGTTAATGGCTTACCGCGCTCAGCCGATCGCCCGCAGCGAAGCACCAGAAATCTACGATATGGTAGCATCGCTGAGCGAAAAAGCCCAAATTCCGGTGCCGAAAATATTTCTAGTTCCCACTCAATCTCCCAACGCATTCGCCACAGGAAGAGACCCGGAACACGCGACAATAGCAGTTACTGAAGGCATCATCAAGCTGCTTTCCCGCGAAGAATTGGAAGGGGTTTTAGCCCACGAACTCACGCACATCCGCAACCGCGATACCCTCACTCAAGCAGTTGCAGGCACAATTGCCGGCGCGATTACATTTGTCGGGCGAATTCTGACTTTTGGAGCGCTTTACGGCCCGGTAACGCGGGATAGCAGACAAGGCGCGAATCCGTTTGGTTTACTGTTTTTAATCATTTTAGCGCCACTATCAGCAACCGTAATTCAATTGGCGATTTCTCGGACGAGGGAATTTGCAGCCGACAGCGGTGCGGTGGAAATTACAAATAATCCGATCGGCTTAGCAAACGCCCTGCAAAAATTAGAGAAACTGGGTCATGAAATTCCCATGCACGGCAATCCTGCGATGTCGCCGCTGCTGATTGTGAATCCTTTTTCGACTAAAGGTTTGCAGTCACTTTTCCGCACTCACCCGCCGACAGAGGATCGCATTCAACGCCTTTTGGAAATGGCGCAGCAGCAGCAAGGTACTCCTGTTATGGCTTACATAAACGGAGTTTGATCGGTCAAAAATGCAGCAACAATATGGAGAAACCCGGTGTTTTGAACCAGCCGGGTTTCTGTATGTTTATTTTGTTTTTGGTTATTAATTAGGTAGGGGCGATCGCTAGTATAAAATTTTTGCCTTCTTTATGACCAAACTCGCTGAATTGGATAAGCATCAAAAGCCTCATCGCGACTAATCAAAACCAGCGAATGATTCATGGTCTGTGCTACCAGAATGCGATCGAAGGGATCTCGATGATGCAGAGGAAGACCTGCGTAAATCTCAGTGTCTTCCAGTGTAATTGGTAGAATTTGAGCGTTAATGTATTGCAATTCCTTCGGCAGGTCTTCAAATGGTCGATTCAGGTGAAGCTTACCGACATTAATTTTAATAGAGATTTCCCACAGGCTGGCAATACTAAAATATAAACCTGTTTTAGTATCGATCGCTTCTTTTGCTTTACTACCTAGATTGGAATCGCCAAGCAAATACCACAGAAAGGCATGAGTATCTAAAAGGGATTCCATGTTACATATATTCCTTTAAATCTTCCAGGGGTTCATCGAAATCATCAGACATAACGATCTGACCTGCCCAACTACCATAACCATGAGGTTGTTCAATTTGTTCGGGATATGATTCTGTTTTGGCGTGTTTTTCAAGTAGATATTTTGCATAATGCAATATCTCTTGTTTGAGAGATTCTGGCATTTTGACGACCGTTTGAAAAATCTGTAGCTCGATAGTCATGATTTCTGTACAATTTTTACTATGTCATATTCACCAATTCTACTGTAATTGCAGTCAGAAGGTATTTGGTGCGAAGGGAGAGCGCCCTGTGATTGTTCTCCCTTAATACGATTACTTGCGATCGCACAAACGCGGGTTTGTCAGTTTGCCGTTGTCTGTTTCCGTCGGCTCATCGTGGAGTGCGATCGCAAAACGCAGATGATTTGGAATCATCTGCGTTCATCGGCGGTTTAATTAAACCCTGTTAAACTGAAGCCGCAACCTTATCTAAAGGCCGCACTTGACCGAGGAATTCGTGAAGTGCATCACCTTCGACCACCTCAGTTTCCAACAGTTTCTGCGTAATTGTTTCCAACAATTCCCGATTGGCTTTCAGAATATCCAAAGCTTGCTGATGTGCAGTTTCGACAATTTCCTTCACTTCTTGGTCGATCGCCTCAGCAGTCTGAGCACTTACCGCGCGGCGGGCATTTCCCATACCATCACTAAGGAACATTGCTTGCTGGCCTCGATCGTAAGCAAGAGGCCCCAAAACCTTACTCATCCCGTAAGTTGTCACCATCCGTTCAGCTAAATCAGTCGCCCTTTGCAAGTCATTTGAAGCGCCAGTTGTAATGCTACCAAACACAACTTCCTCAGCCGATCGCCCTCCAAGCAGTGTAGCAATCTGACCGCGCAATTCCGATTCATCCAACAAGAAACGGTCTTCTGTCGGTACTTGCAACGTGTAACCCAATGCTGCCATACCGCGCGGGACGATCGAGATTTTTGACACTTCACCGCCACCAGTCATCGCAGCACCCACCATCGCGTGCCCGACTTCGTGGTAAGCCACAATCTTTTTCTCTTTTTCGTTGAGCACCCGGCTTTTCTTTTCCAAGCCAGCGACAACCCGCTCAAACGCCTCATAAAAGTCTTCCTGAGCTACAGTTAGGCGCTTGTTGCGAGCAGCTAGCAAGGCAGCTTCATTGACCAAATTTGCCAAATCTGCGCCCGAAAAACCGGGGGTGCGAGTGGCGACCGCCTTCAAGTCAATATCCGGGCCCAACTTCACTTTTTGAGAGTGAATGTTCAAAATTGCTTCGCGGCCGGATAAATCCGGGCGATCGACTAAAACTTGGCGATCGAAACGACCAGGGCGCAACAAAGCAGCATCCAAACTTTCCGGGCGGTTAGTTGCAGCCAGCACAATTACCGTAGTATTGCCCGCAGCAAAACCGTCCATTTCAGTTAATAATTGATTGAGAGTTTGTTCGCGTTCATCATTCCCACCGAAGCTAGCGTTACTGCTACGAGATTTGCCGATCGCGTCCAATTCATCAATGAAAATAATACAAGGAGCCTGTTTCTTAGCCTGCTCGAATAAATCTCTAACTCTTGCAGAACCAACACCTACAAACAGTTCCACAAACTCCGAACCGGAGATGCTAAAAAACGGCACGCCAGCTTCACCAGCCACTGCTTTTGCTAGCAGCGTTTTGCCAGTTCCCGGAGGTCCGACTAACAGCACGCCTTTCGGAATTCGCGCGCCAATTGCCGTAAATCTATCGGGAGTTTTCAGGAACTCAACAACTTCGACTAATTCAGTTTTAGCCTCTTCTACTCCAGCCACATCAGCAAAAGTAATTTTCGCCGATTCGCCTTCTACATAGACCTTAGCTTTGCTTTTGCCGAGCGAGAGCGCACCCTGCGGCCCGCCACCCTGCCTGTTCATGAAAAATTGAAAAATCGCCACAAAAATCAGCGGCGGAACCACCCAGCTTAAAACACTGCCAATCCAGCCATTTTTAGCTGGCGGAGTTGCCGCAAATTCCACGCCTTTTTCTTGCAAAAGTTTAGGCAATTCCAGGTCAAAAATCGGCGTAGTTGTCAGCACTTGACCGGGTTTATCCCCTTCGCCTTTGAGTTGGTAGCGGATTTCATTTTGGCCTACCGAAGCTCGGACTACATCTTGTTCTTGAACCTGATGAACGAACAAGCTGTAAGGCACTTGCGGAATTTGGGGGCCAAACAAATTGGGTAAAAAGATGTTTGCCAGCAAAAATAAACTTGAGAGCAATAACAAGATATTGCTAATTTGTCGAAAACGAGGTGGTTGGGGCTGGTCTTTAATGGCCATTGATAACTGTCATCCTTTGATTTAAAGCAGTTTTATTCATCTATTTTCTCATCAAATACCCACACACTGTTAAGCGGATTTCCTCACTTTATCGGGTGGGTTAACCCGCTAGCACGGATTTGCTATTATTAACAATGTTTTTTTTGAGTAAGCGCGAAGACGCTAAGGAAACGAAGGAAGAGAAGAGAAGAGCGTTATAGTATGTAGGGTGCGTCGAAGAACACCGAATATTTATGCAGCTTCCGGGTTTAACTGAATCATTTCCCAAGTGGTATAAGTGCCGATCGCACCCCAAATCGCGTAAGGCAAAAGTAACAAAGCTGCGGTTTGAGAAATCGGCAAAACAGCTAACGTCAGCACAACTCCCAAAATCTCGCCAACCCCTCCCAAAATTGTCCCTACTTTCAGACTTTTGGCTCTGAGAGTAGCCGGAATATAAGCAACTGTGACAATTTCTAAAAGCAAGTATAAAGCCATCAACAGCCATGTTTTAAGGCTCCCTGGCTCCTGTTCCCACACGACAGCAGCGCTGCCGGCCCCGCAAGCAAAAATCACCGTCCAAATTAACGGAATAGCAGGCTCAAAAAACATCCAATCTGGTCTTTGAAGTTTGACGGCCCAGTTAATATCCCGCAGTTTAAAAAACAGAGTTCCGAAGGCGACTGAGAAAGTCACGCCCCCGATAATCATCCAAGATTCCATCATGGTTCTCAACTTTCAAATTGCTCGATCGCTCATTAAGTCGATCGTCCCAACTTACAGCCGAACTTCCATCCGCCTTTAGCAATAACTTTTGTAAAGCCCGATGCAATTATTGCTAACCGCCCGACACATTTTTAGCAAACTCTTCGCGTCCAGACACCAAATTAGCTGGAACGCCGTTAGGGTAATTTTGTGCGATTAAAGCTTGCAACTTTTGCACTCGGTTTTCAGGGTTGGGGTGAGAACTCAAAAACTCCGGCGGCGCTTCGCCCTTCCTAGCAGCACCGAGAATTTGCATCACCTCAACAATACCTCTAGGATCGTAACCAGCTTCGGTCATAAACCGAAAACCGAGCTGATCGCTCTCAAGTTCATCCGATCTACCGTACCGCAAACCGACAACTTGATTGACAGCTTGAGCAATTAATGCTGCCTGCTGACCACCCCCGCGATCGTCGCTAGTAGCCACCCCAACCGCCGTTACCAAAGCCCTGCCCAACTGCTGTTTTGCCAAGTGTTCCGCAGCGTGGCGCGCCACAACGTGACCGCTTTCGTGCCCCAGTACAGCAGCCAACTGAGCCTCGGAATTCAGCCGCCGCAGCAGCCCCGCAGTAATGAAAACTTGTCCCCCCGGTAAAGCAAAAGCATTGACAGTTTCGGGGTCTCGCAGCAGGTGGAATTCAAACGGATAACCCGCTTGTTTCGCGGCAGAACCGTTAACAACTCGTTCTCCGACTCGATCGACATACTGCTGAATACTCTGACTCGGATAAAGCCCCCCGTACTTAGCGGCCATTTGATCCCGCGCCTGCAATCCCAAAACTATCTCTTGGCGGGGAGAAAGCTGCACGCGCTGTCTCTCTCCAGTTACCGGATTTTGTACGTCGTTTGTAAAATAGGTGATTGCTCCAAAAAATGCCATTAATAGCCCGATCGCAGCTCGAAATAAAAATTTGTTCACAGGCTTTCTACCTAAAAAGTTTAGCGAGTACAATACCAGGCTGACAGCTAACTCGACATCTGTCTGAAGTATTAATAATGAAATATTGTTATAGTTTTTTTGGATCGTTGGCTGAGAAGGCTTTTTTTTAACGAACCGCGTAAGCGCTAGGACACGAAGGAAGATAAAAAGAGAAGAAGGTTATAGTTATTAAATCGGTTAAATCTGTTGAATCGATTACATAATCAGTTGCCGAACTTCCTTCGCAATATGTTTCAAGCTACCCGCCGCCGCCTCGCTATTTGGTACACTGCCGTTACTGCTGTATTGTTACTTGTATTCGCCACAGGTTTCTATTTTTACGTCCGCACTACTTTGATCGATCGCATTGATGACACCCTCCATCACGTTGTCGAAGTAATAGAGCGAACTCTCGTTATCGAACCGCTAAGTTTCCCTATTACCACAGATAAAAATAAATTGCAAGTTAATATTCAAGCGAGTTTTCGAGATAGTACCGATGCAGTAGAAGACGACCACATTGATTTAGAATGGTTCAGTCCTACGGGCGAATTGCTGTGGTCTACATTATCCGAACCGCTGAATATTCCCATTCATGCTAACCGCACCGGGGAAACAGTTTGGATAATTAATAATAAGTTACAGTCAGATCAAAACTATTCCCTCAGACAAGTAACGCAGCGAGTACAAAGTGGCCGCCAAGTTCTGGGATATTTGCGAGTCAGCCATCCTTGGTTTGAAGTGACAAAACCCATCCGCCAATTAATTCTTGATTTGATTTTGGGCGCGAGTTTAACTCTAATTTGCGTTGCAGCTATTGGCTGGCTGCTGTCGGGATTGGCTATGAAACCTGTGCGGGAGTCTTACGGGCGTCTCAAACAGTTTACTGCTGATGCTTCTCACGAACTCAGAAATCCGATCGCCACTATTCAAACTAACGTCCAAGTAGCTTTGGCGGAACCGGATATCGAACCGCAGCAACATCAACAGCTACAAGTTATCGAACGCCTCACCCGCCGCTTGGGGCGCTTGGTTGACGATTTGTTATTTTTAGCCCGACAAGATAGCGGTATCGTGCAGCAGCAGTGGATTGAAGTTCCCCTCGATGCTTTGCTGATGGAGGTAATTGAAGAACAACAGGCGATCGCTACTACCCAAAATCTCTCTCTTTCTTTGGAAATTGTCGATCTGCCCAACGCTGACGACAACTTTACACTGTTGGGAGACTGGGATCAACTAGCTCGACTTTTTACCAATATCGTCAGCAACGCCGTGCAGTACACGCCCTCTGGAGGTCAAATTCAAGTAGAATTGGACGTGGCAGCTAAAAACAAAAGAAATTCGCCGATGTTAAATCCAGCGCTGCAAATAAAAGTAACAGACACCGGCATAGGAATTTCCACAGAAGCCCTGCCGCATTTATTCGATCGATTTTACCGCGCAGATCCCGCCCGCACCCACCGCAGCGCCGCCGGTTCCGGTTTAGGATTAGCCATCGCCAAAGCAATTGTCGAAAATCACCGCGGCCAAATCCGCATTGACAGCCAGGTCGATCGAGGTACCGCCGTTACCGTCACCCTCCCCGCCCACAAATCAGAACAATTCCGCCTTTAAAACTTCCCCTCTTCTTCTCTTCCTCTGCGCCCTCTGGGCCCTCTGCGGTTTAAAAAAAATCTACCCCTCAAACCCTTATTCTTCCTACCTCGCGCCCAAACCCAGCTATTAAAATTCATTTACGCCATAGATTAACATAAACGTTGTTGGAAAACCTCGATCGAACTTGTGAGGAGTTATTTATGTTTCGCCACAATCTACCGTTAAAAAAAATCAGCTTGCTAGCAGCCACCTGCGGAGTTTTACTCGTTAGTCTCGCAACACTTTCCCACGCCGGCGGCCCCCCGCCCCAACAAGGAAAACCCGTTTCCCAACCCGCAGAAACTCCCTCAGAGACTCCCGCAGCCACTGAAGAACCCGTCAGTGAACCAACTCCGGCTGCGAGTCCGAACCCCAGCGGGATGCCATCTACACCCACAGACGCGCCTCCCCGCTTCCCACTGCCCAGTGCGCGAGTTACGCCTGCCGAAGGCGGGATAGTAATTAAACTGGTGAATACCACCAATGCTGTCATCAATTATCAAATCGTAGGCGTTACCCAGCCGCGCACTCTCGGCGAACAATCGGAAATTTTGCTTCAAACCCTCCCAGTACCAATCACCCTCACTTACCAGCGCCCAGACGGCGGATTGGTGCTGGTTCGCCCCCAAGCAACCGCGATGCCGGGAATGTTGCAAGTCAGTTTCGGCGCGACAACTGAGGTGGCCGCTGATACAAAATCTCTGGAAATTCAGGAAGATGGGAGGGTATTTTTGAATTAGGTTAATTGGTTAATTAGTTAATTGGTTGACGGTTGACGGTTGACTGTTGACTGTTACCATTCGTGTCAACTTAAGACTAAAATCCCTAATAAATATCGTTTATAGTTGAATTTCGATGCCCCCTAATCCCCCTTGTTAAGGGGGGGATAAGAGTATTCTTACGTCCCCTCTAACTCCCATTAATAAAGCGGGAAGAGCATTCAAATCCCCTTTCTTAAGGAGGATTTAGGAGCGTCGAAACTTCGATACAAACGAGATATTATACACAGGGTTTTAGTATTATGTTGACACCTATGGTCTGTTACTAATTCCCAATTTCCAATTCCAAATTCCCAGTCAACCGTCAATCGCCGAGTAACAAAGGAGGTAACTTAGTAAAAGGTAAATCCTCGTTGACGGCATCAATTTCTTCTTGTTCTCTTTCGTTGATTTGACCGATATAAGACTTGAGAATTTGCGCCAGACGGTTGTTATAAAATCGGTGCAAACTATAATTGGGCGTAGCTGGAAAGCCGCGCCGTTTTTTGTGCCGCCCGCCCGCACCGGGATCGAAGCTTTGGATGCCCCGATCGATCGCCCATTCGATCGGCGTATAGTAACAAGCATCGAAGTGCAAGCAGTCTATTTCCTGCAAACTGCCCCAATAACGCCCGTACAGTCGATCGCCCTTATACAAACAAAAAGACATACCCACCGGCTGTCTCTCATCTTCCTTGTCGTAGGCGGCTACAAATAAAACTCGATCGCGATAATTGTGGTGCAACTGTTCAAAAAATCGCTTAGTCAGATACTTGCTGCCCCACCAACCAAATTTGTCGCAAGTATTCTCATAAAAAGCATACATTTGAGCAAACATGGCTTGGGGAATTTCATCACCTGTCAGGGTTTTTATCAACAAACCAGCTTGATCGACTGCTTTGCGTTCGCGTTTGATATTGCGGCGCTGGTTGGCATTAAATGCGCCTAAATAATTGTCAAAATTTTGATAGCCTTGATTTTGCCAAATATAGCTGTGGTGCAGCCAACTGCTGAAACCGTGGCGTTCCATTCTTTCTCGCCATTCTGGATCGACATAAAGGAAATTGCAACCAGAGATATTGTGCCGATCGCAAAAATGGTCGATCGCGCTTACCATTACTCCTGTTAACTCGTCTTCATCTTCTCCCTCGGCAATCAAAAACCGATAGCCCTCAGCCGGAGTAAACGGCGTCATTCCCATCAATTTGGGATAATATTGAACACCCAAACGTTGAGCTAAATCAGCCCACTGATTATCGAATACAAATTCGCCGTAACTGTGACTTTTGACATAAAGTGGCGCGCAAGCAATCAACTGTTTGTCTCGCCAGACTGTTAAGTGATGCGGTAGCCAACCGGTTTTACCTGTCGCACTGCCCGATACTTCGAGATTGTTAAGCCAATCCCATTCCAGAAATGGAGTTTTTAGTGGCATCGCCAAGGTATCCCACGACGCTTGCGGGATTTCACCTATTTTGCTAATCCAGGCTACAGAATATTCAGGTTTTGGCTGTTTCAGCATAGGGAGATTTGTGCGTAGAGCGATCGAACTTCATTTAAGTTAATACAATCTCCCCTGCTTGTGTAATTACTCGCCACAGGCAAGATGCCTGTGCCACACAAGTGTTGTGTGGTGGGTTTCTAGCCCGCCACAGGCAAGATGCCTGTGCCACACAAGTGTTGTGGGGTGGGCTTCTAGCCCGCCCCGAATCTATAATGCAAAAACACCTCTTGTCCCACCTGTTTAACCGCCAAAAGCTCCAATTTCGGAGCTAAATCCGCCAAAAAACCCTCTCCCTCCACAGGTGTCGGTGCATCCGCCCCGCCCAAAATTAACGGGCACACCGTCAGCCAAAGTTCGTCTACCAAGCCTGCAGCTAGCACAGAGGCTACCAGTTTCCCCCCGCCCAGAATCGCCAAACGTTTGATACCGATAGTTTCTAGCTTTTGAAACGCATCAATCCAATCAATCTCTCCACCTACGGTTTTTGCATAGATGATTCGATCGAACATCGAAGGAAGAAGGAAGAAGGAAGAAGGAAGAGGGAAGAGGGAAGAAGGAAGAGGAGACGGCAATGCCGTTTCCGTACTCTCTTGCCGTGTCAGCAGCCAGCGAGGTACCGGTTGCTGGAAAAATCGCAAGTTTGGGTCAAATTGAGACGATCGCGAACATACAATTTGCACCGGTTGTGGGGGCTTCCCTTGGAGTTCCCTCTGTTTGACCAATTCCGGCGAAATCACTCTCATCGTCGTCCCATAAGCCTGTAAAGTGCCGTTGCCGAACAAAACCGCGTCGCTTGCTGCTACTTGCTGTTCGAGGTGGGCTTTGTCGTTGGCAGAACCGAATCTCGCGGGCGATCGTACTGCATCTGCAATTTTACCGTCCGCACTGATCGCGAGTATTACTGTGGCGTGAGGTTCAGTCATGACTTATCAGAATTTCCCAGAACATTTAACTGTAGCAATTCACAACTATTTGTAAAGTTTGTTTTCAACTCGCTCTTACGGGTTTTATTTAACGGATAATGTCTGTTTATTTATTTTGCAACCCCAGCGATCGCCCTAGCAAAGTATTTACTTTTCTTTACAAACAGCAGATCAAAAAACGGCGCGACAGGTAAAAATTTCGTTGCAGACTTCAAATGCGTCGCGCGATCGACTAGAGTAAAAAAAATGGCTTTATCCGTTTATTCATCGCAAAGGAAACAAAGCTCATGGTTCAACGCGGTTCTACAGTTCGGATTCTCCGCAAAGAATCCTACTGGTATCAAGAAGTGGGCACCGTTGCTACGGTAGACCAAAGTGGCATTAAATACCCAGTTATCGTTCGCTTTGACAAAGTAAATTATGCCGGCGTCAACACCAACAACTTCGCCCAAAGCGAATTAGTGGAAGTAGCAGCCCCCAAAGCGAAAGCAAAATCAACCGCAGCTCCAGGCGGCAAGCAAACCACGATCGAGGAAAAAACCCGGAAAACCGGCAGCGGAGGAGCCCCCCAGCAGCCGAAAACTTCAACCGACAGCAAACCCGGTGCCGAAGTTCCGGGCAGCGTCGAAGGTTCGCCAAATCAAGGAACAGAACAACGCTAATTGTGCCTGAACTGCCAGAAGTTGAAACTATTTGCCGAGGTTTGAATCAAGCAACCCTCGATCGAGAAATTTTGGACGGGGACGTGTTGTTAAACAGCACAATCGCCCGCTCAATCTCTGCGACCGATTTTTTGACAAAATTCAAAGGAAAGTCGATCGCCCGCTGGTACAGACGCGGCAAATACCTCCTGGCAGAACTATCTCAATTCCCAGAAGGAGAAAGGGAAAAAGGGAAAGGGGGAGAATTTAGGGCTCAAACTCCAAGTTCTTCCACTCTTCCTTCTTCCTTCCTCGTTCCTTCAAAAGCTGGCTGGTTGGGCGTTCACCTGCGGATGACGGGACAACTGCTGTGGGTGAACAGATCCGAACCCCTGCAAAAACACACGCGAGTACGGCTATTTTTTGAAGGAAACCAAGAATTGCGGTTTGTAGACCAGCGCACCTTCGGGCAAATGTGGTACGTGCCCGCAGAAACCGAGGTTTCGAGCACTGTCATCGGTCTGAAACTCTTAGGCCCCGAACCATTTTCAGACGAGTTTACAACAGAATATTTGATCCGCAAGCTACATCGGCGGGCGCGACCTATTAAAACAGCTTTGCTAGACCAGGCACTGATAGCTGGTTTGGGCAATATTTACGCAGACGAAACTTTGTTTTTGTCGGGAGTGATGCCCACAACTCTGTGCGCGGATTTGACCGCAGAGCAAATTGGGCGCATCCATACAGCTATTATTCAAGTTTTACAGAAGGCGATCGCATCTGGTGGCACCACTTTTAGCAATTTTCTCAACGTCCAAGGTGTCAACGGCAACTACGGCGGCGTCGCTTGGGTGTACAATCGCGCAGGTCAACCCTGTCGCACTTGCTCCACAACTATCGAACGTATAAAATTAGCAGGGCGCTCGACTCATTTTTGCCCCATTTGTCAGACATAGGAAGCAGTCAATGGATTTTAGGCTTTAGATTGTAGATTTTAGATGTACTCCACGAATCGTACTCCTTTATTCCTTAGTCAGCTTGGAGTGGACTTCGTTTGTTTAGTAGCGATTTCAATCGCCGAGTGACTTTCCAACCAAATCTAGATTAAAATTTGTATAGTTTTTTAAACTAAACAAAGCAAGTTATGGCAATCAAGAAAGGCAGTATAGTTCGCGCTGTACGCGAAAAATTGGAAAACAGTCTAGAAGCCCAAGCCAGCGACCAGCGCTTTTCCTCCTATATATTTGAAACAAAGGGCGAAGTGATGGATGTTCGCGGCGACTATGCCTTCGTCAAATTTGGCAAAGTTCCCACCCCGAATATTTGGCTGCGGGTAGACCAACTCGAAGATTTTCAGTAACTCACCAAAACTAAACATCACTGTTCTTAATGTAGCGAAGGGTGCACACCGCGCACCTTTCCCAATTAAGTTGATTGCTAAAATCTAAAATCTAAAATCTAAAATCTAAAACCCAATGAATTCTCCATCCAACCGCGTATCAATTATTGGTGCAGGCAGAGTCGGCAGTACATTAGCCCAGCGAATTGCTGAGAAAAATCTGGCAGATGTAGTATTGCTAGATATTGTGGAGGGTTGGCCACAAGGTATTGCTTTGGATTTGATGGAAGCCAGGGGAGTGGAACGCCACGATCGCCAAATTGTCGGTACAAATGATTATACAGATACGGCAAACTCAAATATCATAGTAATTGCCGCCGGAGTGCCGCGCAAACCCGGTATCAATCGGGAAGATTTAATTAAAATCAATGCTCGAATTGTCACCGAAGCCACAAAACAGGCGATCGAGCATTCTCCCGAAGCAATCTTAATCACAGTCACAAATCCCCTAGATATCATGACTTATTTAGCTTGGGAAGCTGCGGATTTGCCAAAACACCGAGTCATGGGGATGGGAGGAGTTCTAGACTCCGCCCGCTTTCAAACTTTTATTGCTATGGAATTGGGCGTTTCAAATACTGAAGTTAATGCAACTGTCATCGGTTCTCATGGCGATTTGATGGTTCCTTTGCCCCGCTATTCTACTGTCAACGGTATTCCCATCAATCAACTTATGGATACTGGGGCGATCGATCGAATCGTACAGCGGACTCGCCACGGTGGCGCAGAAATTGTAGAATTGATGAAGACTGGTAGTGCTTATTTTGCACCCGCATCTGCTGTCTGTTTGATGGTAGAATCTATTTTATTTAATCAGTCGCGACTCTTGCCTTGCTGCGTTTATTTGCACGGCGAATACGGCGTGCAAGATATCTTTTTAGGAGTGCCCTGCCGCCTGGGATATCAGGGAGTCGAACAAATAGTGGAACTCGAACTCAGCGATACTGAAAGAACAGCCTTTATCGAGTCGGGCAAATTAGTAGCCCAAAATATTGAGGAAGCGAAGGCAATACTGAAAACTGCTTCTTAAGCTGTCAAGTATTTAAATTACATATTGTCTGTTCCCCGTTTCCCGTTTCCTGTTCCCTTTCACCAAATTCTCACACCCTATTTAAATGCACAACAGCTTAAGCTTGTAGCAATTCGTCGATCGCAGCAGCCGATCTCTCGTCGCTTCAATATAATAATTTATACTGAGTATGACAGTGCGATCGCTCTTTCGTAAGTTGGCTTCGAGGATTTAAACCTCGCTTTGATAAATATTTTAATCATGCTTGTTATGCTGTATTTCATAAGCAGAAAATGGGTAGCCAAAAACCGATAGATAAACACAACATTGTACTCTCAAAAATGTGGTAATAGAGCAAAAAATTGCAAAAGCAATTAATTTTTTTTCGCGACAATGGCATCAAAATTTCTCTAAAAATTTAACCAATAATCTTCCATCTTTTCTTTACTAAACCAACCAGCAGTTGGTTTAGGGTTATCTCTCAGTCGCGATAGTATAGCCTTTCTCAGTAACATGAGGTGCACGCTTGATAAGCGGGCATAGGGCATAGACCTCCGTCGGCATAGGCATCCGTGGGCATAGGGTATACCTCACCAAGATTGAGAACTGCTATATGCCAGAACCACACGGTTGCACTTTAGAGGTAGAAAGCGAAATGCGAGTTTATACGAAATTTATTCTTTTGGCGGTAATAATAAAAAGGTGACAATCGCAACCGAAGGCGAGCCAAAAAAATGTCAAAATTAGTCATAGACACTGGGAGCATCTCATATTTGTAAAAACACTTCTTCTGGCTTCTTCCTTCTTCCTCTTTCCCCGCAGCAAGAGAGCCTCAAAACTCCAATTTCTACCTTGCCTGCTTTCATTGAGATGCTCCCGATACGCTCCTCCCGATCGCGCAATGGAACCGGGTTTCTTGTTTCCACTTTCGGAGTTTCCCTGAGTTAATTACGTTAATAAACCGGGTTTATGTGTAAGTTTTGTTAGCATTATTATCAATAATTGACAATTAATCAAGTAGCAAATTATGCCACTTTTTCAGTAAATATACGGGAGCTAAGATGGTCGATTGACCTCCAAATCTCGAAAAAATACGGAAATGCAGTGTGAGTAGCTGCTAAGTGCTAGCAGAAGGAGGAGAATAGGTTCTTTGCCTTTTTGAGTTACCAGGCTCAACTTGCAGAGCGCTATTGAGATGCCATCAACCTCGATACCAAAACGCAAAATAACTAAATAAAAAGCATTATGTTTCATGAATACCTGTATCACGAAGTCTGCAACCTGCGCGAGAAACTAGCTCACCTAGAAAGAGAAACGCAGTCTCAAACCTGGTTCAAAAAGCTGCAAGCGCTGATGGGAGTTATTAGCAAAATTCGTGAATCCCTAGACTTAGAAACAATATTCAAAATCACAGCCACCGAAGTTCGGCAACTCCTAAATGCCGATCGAGTCGCCGTCTACCGCTTCTTTCCCGAATCCGAATGGAATGAAGGCGAAGTAGTGTCCGAAGACGTACTGCCCCAATACAGCCCATCTTTAGGAACCCGAGTCCGCGACTACTGTTTCGGCGAACAATTTGCCGGCAACTATGCCAAAGGATACGTTCAAGCAGTCACGGACATCTACAAAGCCCGGTTGAGCCCTTGTCACCTCAAAATCCTCAAGCGATTTCAAATCCGAGCCAACTTAGTAGTACCCCTACTGCAAGGGCAACACCTGTGGGGATTGCTGTGCATTCACTCCTGCGGTCAACCCCGCCAGTGGCAAGAAGACGAAATCGAATTTGCCAGACAAGTAGGCGACCATTTAGCAGTTGCCATCCACCAAGCCGAACTGCACTTGCAAACCCAGAGGCAAATAGCACAAATCGAAGCGGCACAGCAGAAACTCCGCGACAGCGAGGAAAAATATCACCAAATTCTCGATTCGATCGCCGATATGGTATTAGTCAAAGGCCCCAAATCCAAAATTGTTTGGGCAAATCAAGCATTCCGCGACTATTACGGCATGACTCAAGAGGAGCTTCAAGACATCGTAGACGCACCTTTCGCCGATACCGACAATACTCTCCAGTACATCAAAGATGACGCCTTCGTCTTTGAAACCGGACAGACTCTGCAAATTTCCGAAGAACCGGTGACGCGCTACGACGGAGAAGTGCGGCTGTTCAGCACTGTCAAAACACCGATCCGCAACGCAGACGGCCAAATCGTCATGACTGTCGGCGTCTCCCGCGATATGACGGAACGCAAAAAAGCAGAAGAAGCCGTCCAAGCCAGCGAAAGCAAATACCGCAGCCTAGTAGAAACCTCCCAAGACATGATTTGGTCGGTCGATGCCATCGGGCGCTACACCTTCGTCAACCCAGCAGTTAAGTACATCTACGGTTACGAACCAGAAGAAATGATCGGTCGGCCGTTCTCCGACTTTGTGACACCAGAACAAAGCCAGAAAGATTTAGAAGTTTTCGCCCGGTTGTTTGCCGGAGAATCACTTTTCCAGTACGAAACCACCCAAATCGCCAAAGACGGCAGCATGAAACATTTAATGTTTAACGCCCTTGCCCTCTACGACGAAACCGGAAACTTCCTAGGCACCACCGGTACAGCCACCGACATTACCGATCGCAAGGGCGCAGAAGCAGCCTTACAACACGCCAACGCAGAACTAGAGCGCAGAGTAGAAGCACGCACGGCCGAACTGCGCCAGACTTTTGTCGCCCTCACGGCCAGCGAAACCAAGTTTCGGACGATCGCGGCCACCATGCCCGGAGCTCTGTTCCAATTTTGCAACCGTGACGGAGTTTGGCGCATTGACTACATGAGCGATCGCATCGAATATATCAGCGGCGTCACAGGAGCAGAAATGATGCGAGACATCAATACATTCATTTCCCGCGTCCACCCTGAAGACTTGGAAAGCTACATCGCCTCCGTCAACGAAGCCGTAGAAAACCTCTCTCCCTGGCACTACGAAGGGCGGTTAGTCAAGCCCGACGGTGAGATTCGCTGGTGGCAGGGCGACTCCATGCCCACCCGCAGCGAGAACGGCGAAATCGTATTTTGCGGCGTATTGTTCGACATTACTGATCGCAAAGTTGCCGAAACCGCCATCCGCAACAGCCAGCGGCAGCTCAAAGAAGCCCAGAGACTCGCCCACGTCGGCAATTGGGAACTCGACGCAGCCACCGAAACCCTCACTTGGTCGGAAGAACTTTTCCGCATCTTCGGGCTCGAACCGGCCCCCATCGCGCCCAACATAGCCGAACAGGTAGCTCTGATTCATCCTGAAGATTTGGAATTGTGGCAAACTCAAGTGCAGCAGGGACTCGCAACAGGCATCCCTTTTGATTTTGACTTTCGCCTTTACCGTCCCGACGGCATCTTGCGACACGTAAACGCCGTGGGCAGAGCCGAAACCGATGTGAACGGCAAGGTACTAAAACTGTTCGGTACGGTGATCGACATTACCGATCGCAAAGCCGCCGAAGCAGCACTGCGGCAAGCAGCAGTCGAGTTAGAAGACAGAGTGAGCGAGCGCACGGCCGAACTTTCCCAAGCAGTCACCCAATTAGAACAAGAAATTAGCGATCGCAAACAGGCAGAAGCAGCGCTGCAAGTTTCCGAGCAAAACCTGAGAACCATATTTAACAATGTCTACGATGCTATCTTCATTCACGATTTAGAAGGAAACATTCTCGATGTCAATAATCGAATGTTAGAAATGTACGGAGTGAACCCGGAACAAGCAACCAAATTATCAATTAAAAACGACTATTCAACAGACGACAATCCCATTGAAAAAATGGAAGAACTTTGGCAAAGAGTATTAGCAGGCGAAACAGGTCGCGTGGAATGGAAAGCGAGGCGTCCCAAGGACGGTTCAACTTTTGATGCAGAAATTGCCCTGTCCAGAATTCATCTCAACGGCAATCTCAGCATCATTGCCAACGTCCGAGATATTAGTGATCGCAAACAGGCAGAAGCAGAACTGCAACAGGCTCAACAGTTTATGGAATCAGTGCTCAACACCATACCCGTAGGAGTATTTGCCAAAGAAGCAGAAGACTTGCGATTTGTACTGTGGAACCCGGCGGCCCAAGAGTTGCTCGGTTTCAGTGAAGCAGAAGTTAGGGGCAAAAATGATTACGACTTTTTCCCCAGAGAACAAGCCGAATTTTTCACCGCCAAAGACCGGGAAGCGCTCGCCAGCCGGCAAATTGTAGACATTCCCGAAGAACTGATTCAAACCAGAGAAGGCGATACTCGCATATTTCATACCAAGAAAACCACAATACTCGATGCTGATGGCAAACCGCAATATCTATTAGCTGTCACCGAAGACATTACCGAGCGCAAGCGGGGAGAAATTGCCTTGAGGCGATCGTCAGCCCAACTCAAGCAGCAGGCAGAGCGAGAAAAATTGCTCAACAACCTCACTACTCAAATCCGCAATTCTCTCGATTTCGACAGCATTATTGCTGTCGCTGTCCAAGAAATTCGGGCTTTCATGCAGATCGATCGGTGCTATTTTTCCTGGTATCGCAGCGAACAAGAAGAGGCTTTTTGGGAAATTATTCAAGAATCTCGCAGAATAGAACTTCCCGATTTAATAGGTTGCTATAAAGCTTCTGATTTCGGCACTATCGGAGAACAGATGTTGCGTCTAGAAACGCTGCAAATCGATGATGTCGGAGCGCTCACAGACCCTGTTTGGAGGAAGTCTCTTAACTCTCTGGGGTACCGATCTGTGTTGGCAATTCCGATGCAGGCACTTTCGGGAGTAGTGAGCGTTGTTACCTGCGCCCACTCCGCTGCTGTGCGACCCTGGAGTGAGGGCGAAATAGAATTGTTGCAAGCGGTTACAGTTCAATTGGCGATCGCTCTCAACCAAGCCGATCTTTACGCCCAAACTCGCAATAAAGCTCGCGAATTAGAGCAAACATTGCAGAAATTAACCAGCACTCAATCGCAGTTAATTCAAAATGAAAAAATGTCAAGTCTCGGTCAACTTGTGGCAGGAGTCGCCCACGAAATCAACAACCCAGTTAACTTTATTTACGGCAATCTCAGCCACGCCAACGACTATACCCAAGACTTGCTGCACCTAATCGAACTTTACCAAAACCACTATCCCGATCCCGTCCCGGAAATTCAACAGGAAGTAGACAAGATTGAACTCGACTTTTTGATGGAAGACTTGCCAAAGTTGCTTTCTTCAATGAAAGTCGGTGCAGACAGAATTCAGCAAATTGTTGCTTCTCTCCGCACATTTTCCCGCATGGACGAAGCCGAAAAGAAAGCAGTCAACATCCACGACGGCATAGATAGCACCCTGATGATTTTGCAGCACCGGCTCAAAGCTAAACACAATCATCCAGAAATTCAGGTGATTAAAGAATACGCTCAACTTCCCTTAGTAGAATGTTATGCCGGACAGTTAAATCAAGTATTTATGAACATCTTGAGCAATGCTTTGGATGCTTTGGAAGAACGGGATCAGCGCCGTTCTGCTGAGGAAATGCGGCAAAAGCCCAGCAACATCCGCATCCGCACTGAAATATCGCCAGCGGGCAAAGTAATCATTCGGATTGCTGACAACGGGCCAGGAATACCGGAGACTGTCGGCACTCGGCTTTTTGACCCGTTTTTTACCACTAAACCTGTCGGTAAAGGCACTGGGATGGGCTTGTCAATTAGCTATCAAATTGTTACAGACAGACACAACGGGTCGCTGAAATGCACTTCTTCGCCGGGACAGGGTACAGAATTGGCGATCGAGATTCCCCTCAAAGCTAATTGTTAATGGGGAATTGGTAAGTTGTAATTGGCAAGTGGCAATTGCGAAAGCGTTACTGTGCGTCAGTTGTGTAATTTTAAACCAGATAAAATCCGGTACCATAGTCGGGCGTAAAATCCACTCAATACTCAACAATCACGAACGCTACAAGCGGAATTGAACTCACTCATCTGCGTTAATCTGTGTTAATCTGCCCTCATCTGCGGTTTAATAAAGAGAATGTATTAACCGCCGATGACAAGGGATTAACGCGGATTCACGCAAATGAAGAATTCCGATCCTAACAGATGTGATATCATCACCTAAAATCTAATTTGGATGCACCATTTATTCCCTGGTGCATCAGTTTTGAGATTAGGAGTTTGTAGCAAAAATGTCTTCACGGGGTGAGGCACCCTTTACCAATCTGTACCTCAATCAGTCCATAATTGCTATATTACCCAGATTTATCAAGATTTCTGTCACGGCAGAACTTTCCAAAGGTTTAGAAAACCAATATCCCTGAGCTAATTCGCAGTCTAGTTCTCGAAGCTGTGCTAACTGTTCGGCTGTCTCTACACCTTCGGCGATCGCATTTAATCCCAAATTGTGAGCCAAAGTTACGATCGCCCGCACAATCTGCAAAGGCTGACCCCCGTGGTCACCGTTTTCGACAGCCCCCAAGCGGCTCACAAAAGATCGATCGATCTTCAGTGTATCCAGCGGAAAACGGTGCAAGTAACTCAAAGACGAATAGCCAGTACCGAAATCGTCGATCGACAATCGAATATTTCTAATTTTTAGTTGGGATAGCACAATATTGGCTTTCTTGACATTTTCCACGATCGCACTTTCAGTAATCTCCAATTTTAAACAGCTCGGATCGCAGCCAGTTTCTGCTAAAATCTCATCGATTTCCTCAATTAAATTCGGCATACCTAACTGTTTAGGAGAGAGATTGACGCTCATTGTTAATTGCGAAGGAGCAATAATTGGTAACTTAAAATTTGGAATTGGTACCTGGGAAGTTGTACTGAACGTAGCCGCAGAGTTGGTAATTGGGAATTGGGAATTGGTAATAGATGAGTGGAAATCGCTAATCGGGAATTGGTAACTGGGAATTGGTAATTTTTTACTGATTCTTTCTTCCCTGTGACCAATACTGGGGGTACGCTCAGTAAAAGTTGCGTGTTCCTCATGCCCTGTATCTGTTACATCACTTAACTCCCCTACATTGCCCGTTGCCATCTTCCCTGTTGTTACCCTGAGCGAAATCGAAGCGCCTTCTTCCTTCTTGTTACCCTCAGCGACTTGCCCTGAGTGCAGCCGAAGCGAGTCGAAGGGCATTGTTCCAACTTCCATTGGACTTCTTCCCTGTTGCTCGGTTAACATTTCTTGCCAAATCCGCAATTGCTGACAAGCTTCCCGCAACACCCACGCTCCCAGAGGCACGATCAAACCTGTTTCTTCAGCTACAGGGATAAAAGTAGACGGCGGAACTAGACCCCGAACAGGGTGGTGCCAGCGCACCAAGGCCTCAAAACCTTCGAGCGCACCGCTGGCGATCGAAACAATCGGCTGGTAGTGCACAATAAAGTGCGAACGTTGATCCTTGCTCTCTCCTAATTCCTCCTTGCCCAAAATAGCCAACCGCAGGTCAGTTTCTAACTGCAACAGCGACATAGTTTGGTCGTGCATTGCCAAATTAAACACTTCGTGACGGGCCTTACCCAAAGCTTTAGCGCGGTACATAGCGATGTCAGCATCGCGTAGGAATTCTTCCGGGTGAGTGTACTGATTCGATTCGCCACTGGCGGTAGCTTCGCCTCGACTGAAAACAATGCCAATACTAGCGGTGGTAAATACTTCGTGCCCTTCGAGATGAAACGGCTTCGTCAGTTCTTTTTGTATCTTTTTAGCTGCGAGGGTGGCGTCGCTGAGGCTCTGAATGTGATCTAGCAGGATGGTGAATTCGTCTCCCCCCAGTCGGGCGACGGTATCAGAAACCCGGACGCAGGTTTGCAGTCGCTGGGCGAGGGCGATTAGCAGTTTGTCTCCTAAAACGTGTCCTAAAGAATCATTAACTACTTTGAAGCGGTCTAAATCTAGGAAAAGTAAACCAAATTTGTAATCGGGGGACTGATTGGAGCGGCGGATGGCTTGTCCTAGCCTATCGATGAACAAAACCCGGTTGGGCAAACCCGTCAGCGCATCGTGAAAAGCGCCGTGCAGCAGTTGCTGTTCTACTCGCTTGCGCTCGGTGACATCTCGGATAATAATCTGGCCGGCCGTCGAGCCTTGATAAATAGCCGGGATGCCGGCCATTTCAACGTCTATTATTTGTCCGTCGAGCCGCATCAGTTTTTGTTCGGCAAGGTCGAGTGGCTGATTTTCTATCTCGACTAGCCGAATGCGCTCTGTGGCTATTTGCACATAGTTTGGATGGACGAAATGCAATATGGGAAAGCCAATCAGTGCTTCGGGAGAACTCGCACCGAGGAGTTTTGCGCCGGCAGCATTGATGTAGGCGATTTTCCCTTGACTGTGAACGGCGATCGCTTCGGGAGATAGTTCTACTAAACGGCGATAGCGTTCTTCACTTTCTTTGAGAGATACTATCAACTCGCATCGCTCTTTTTCAGCTTGCTGGCGTTCGATTTCCATTTGGTGAACCGCCAGAATTTTCCCAATACTTTGAGCCATCAATTCTATAATTTCTATTTCCTCGTACTTGAACTTTCTTTTCTTTATTTCTGGCGAACTAAAACTCAACGTGCCGTAAGTTTTATTGTTGACAAATATCGGCGTTCCGATGTAAGATTCCGACTGGCAGTTCTGATAAGCAGGATGTTCGCGCATCTCCATATCTGCTCCGATATGAGAATACGCAACTGTTTTGTTAAGTTTAATGACTGCCGCGCAGTAAGTATCGCTGAGGTTCAATTCTAAGCCTCGCACGAAGTATTCTAAATCGCTTTTCGCTGCTCGGACAATAAAAGTTTCTCTGTCAACTTCAGCCATGATTCCCATAGAAAGTCCAAACATCAAACAGCCTGCTGTTAGATAATCGTCAACCAGTTCTTCAAAGTTTTGATAATGATAAGTTGTAATCCGGTGCAAGTGTTTGAGATTAGCGCTAAAAGCTGCTAAAGCTTGAGAATTTAAAAATAATTCTTCTTCCGATCGCTGGCGGTCGGTAATGTCTGTTTGCACTCCAATAAAGTGGGTTAAGTGTCGCCGCGAGTTGTAAACCGGAGCGATCGACAGTTCGTGCCAAAAAGGAGTGCCGTCTTTCCGAAAGTTGCGTAATATAACTTGAGATTCTCTGCCTTCTTCAATCGCAATTCGCAATTCTTTGGCAGCGGGGGTGTCAGTGTCTGTACCCTGCAAAAAGCGGCAATTTTTGCCCATTAACTCGTCTCTGCGATAACCCGTAATCCGCTCAAAACTGGGATTGACATAAATAATCGGATTATCTGCAACGGTTGCGTCGGTGATTGCAATGCCGTTGCTGCAACTTTCGATCGCCCGTTCCATCATTTGTAAGCGCTCTTGCGATATAATTCGCTCGATCGCGGCAGCTAACACGTTGGCGATCGCTTCTACAAAATAAACGTCATCTTGACTGAAAACCCGCCCTTGGCTGGTATGAACTCCCAAAATACCCCAGGCAGGTGAGGATGAACTATTCGCTGGTTCTGCTTGTCCCCAGTTCCTCCCCAGTCCCCGATTGCCGGGAATAATTACAGTGACGCCGCTGACTGCCCGATGGTTATGCAGTAGCGGCAACTCGCTAAAGCGCGTTTCCACCCGCAAATCTTCGACGATCGTCGGTTCGCCCACTAGCAATGTGTAACCTGCTTGCGATCGGGCAGAAGCGGCAACAGTAGCGCTGCCGACGAGGCCCGGCTGCCAGCCAACCCCCGCTCGCAGCATAAAAGCATGACCAGAGGGCAACAGTTCTAACACCTGGCAATAATCAACGTCCAGGGTTTGAGCAATTAAAACCGCAGCTTTGTCCATCAGTGCGGACAAATCTGTTTCGGCCAGGGCCTGCTGTCCCAAGTAAGCGACGGCCGCTTGCTGGCGGGCTCGCGAGTGGATTGACGTGAGCAATTCTTGCTCCTTGGCGGCCACTCGCTTCCGATCCGTAATGTCGGTGAACACCGACAGAACAGCTTTTCCCGACACCAATGTCAGATACCGCATCGATACACTCGCCCAAAACAGGGTGCCGTCAGCTTTTTTAAGCCGGACTTCTGTCTCGCGGACGTGTCCGTTGCGGGCGAGCCGCAACAGCAATTCCTGGCGGTCTGCAGGTTTGTGGTAGAGCATTTCAGCTTTGTGGCGGTCGATCGACTTAAATCCTGTGAACCCGAAAGCCTGACGACATAAATCGTTACTATAAAGAATTGTGCCATCCGCCAGACTGCTGACGATCAGGGGTATGGGCATCGAGTTGGCGATCGTCAGCAGTAATTCTTTGGTTCCTTGCAGCTCTTTGTACAAGTCTGGCTTGGAGGCCCAGCCGTGACAGTTTTCAGAGTTTTCAGGGATAAAACTTTCCATTTTTTAATCGATCCATTAGCAGGACAACTTTTTTAAACTTGTGGTCAATCAATACTGCGGACGGTTTTTAATTAGCATTCGTAGAATAAAAGTTTCAAGTCGATTCGCCAATGGAGCTACCAACGGAAAATCAAGGGTTTCAGACTACGAATTAAAAACAGTCCAGATTATTGGTAAATGACGATTTCAGATGCAGAGGAGGATCTACAGTAGCCCACAACACATTAATCTTAACCAGAACTATGCAACTGAAGGCCCCTAAACTGCTCGGCTGAAGTTTGATACGCTGCTCTCCCGTTAAAGACCACATCTGTCTTTGGTATGAAAATCTACTGTTTTTAAAGTTGCGTTAAGTTTTTATAAGAGCGAGGTACTTTACCCAATGTGCAGCGGAAGCTCCTAATCTAAAAAGTAAAGTCACCTACAAACAACCACCGAATACTATCCGAGGAGAGAGGAGAAATGCTTGAATCTTACCGCCGTACCGCTGCCGAACGGGCCCATGAGGGAATTCCACCGCTGCCGCTAGACGCCCAGCAAACGTCGGAACTGTGTGAACTGCTGAAAAATCCGCCGGCTGGAGAAGAAGAGACCTTAATAGAATTATTGCGCGATCGCGTCCCGCCCGGAGTAGACAGCGCCGCCTACGTCAAAGCTGGGTTTTTAACTGGCATTGCTAAAGGCGAAATCCACAGCCCCCTAATTGCTCCCAAATGGGCAGTTTACCTGCTGGGGACAATGATGGGCGGTTACAACGTCCAATCTTTAATCGATTTGCTCAACCCCACTGCCGAAATCGCCATTCCCGCCACCGCCGCCCGGGCACTGAGCAAAACGTTGTTAGTATTCGACGCTTTCCACGACGTTATAGCTTTGTCTGATACCAATCCCTACGCCAAGCAGGTAGTCGATTCTTGGGCGGATGCCGAGTGGTTTACAGGCCGTCCTGTATTGCCAGAAGCGATTACCGTTACAGTCTTCAAAGTTCCTGGAGAAACCAATACTGACGACTTGTCGCCTGCACCTCATGCTACCACGCGACCGGACATTCCCCTACACGCTTTGGCGATGCTCGAAAGTAAGATGCCAGGAGCTTTGCAAACCATTGCTGACTTGAAGCAAAAAGGTCATCCCGTAGCCTATGTTGGTGATGTTGTCGGTACCGGTTCTTCACGGAAATCAGCTATTAATTCCGTGCTCTGGCATATTGGCAATGATATTCCGTTTGTGCCGAACAAACGCAGTGGCGGTTATATTTTAGGAGGTGCGATCGCCCCGATCTTCTTCAATACCGCTGAAGATTCCGGTGCATTGCCGATCGAATGTGATGTCTCCCAAATGGAAACAGGAATGGTAATTACCATCCATCCCTACAAAGGCGAAATCACCAACGAAGCCGGAGAAATTATCTCCACATTCACCCTCAAACCCGACACAATTCTAGACGAAGTTCGCGCAGGTGGCCGCATTCCGCTATTAATTGGACGAACTTTAACCGACAAAACTCGCGCAGCTTTAGGACTAGAACCTAGCACTATTTTTACCCGTCCCACAATCCCAGTAGATACGGGCAAAGGCTTCACTTTAGCCCAAAAAATGGTAGGCAAAGCTTGCGGTTTATCCGGCGTTCGTCCCGGTACATCTTGCGAACCAGTCATGACAACAGTTGGCTCGCAAGATACGACCGGGCCGATGACTCGGGACGAATTGAAAGAACTTGCTTGTTTGGGATTTAGCGCCGATTTGGTAATTCAAAGTTTCTGCCACACCGCCGCTTATCCAAAACCAGTTGATGTCAAAACTCACCATGAATTGCCCGATTTCATGGCAGAGCGCGCCGGCATAGCTTTGCGGCCGGGAGACGGCATTATTCACTCTTGGCTGAACCGAATGTTATTGCCAGATACAGTGGGAACTGGCGGCGATTCTCACACTCGTTTTCCCTTGGGAATTTCCTTTCCTGCGGGTTCGGGATTGGTGGCATTTGCTGCTGCTTTGGGCGTGATGCCTTTGGATATGCCGGAATCAGTTTTAGTGCGGTTTAAAGGCGAATTGCAGCCCGGAGTAACGCTGCGGGATGTTGTGAATGCAATTCCCTATGTAGCAATTCAAAAAGGTTTGCTAACCGTCGCGAAACAGAATAAAAAGAACGTCTTTTCTGGGCGGATTATGGAGATTGAAGGTTTGCCCGATTTGAAGGTCGAGCAGGCTTTTGAATTGACCGATGCGTCGGCAGAGCGTTCTTGCGCTGGATGCACGATTAAATTGAGCGTAGAGACTGTTTCCGAGTACATTCGCTCCAATGTCGCGCTGCTCAAAAACATGGTGGCGCGGGGCTATCAAGATGCGCGGACGATGATGCGCCGGGTGGCTAAAATGGAGGAATGGCTGGCAAATCCGGTGCTGATGGAGGCGGATGCTGATGCGGAATACGTTGAAATCATCGAAATAGATTTAAACGACATTACAGAACCCATTGTGGCTGCTCCCAATGACCCGGATAATGTTAAGTTGTTGAGTGAGGTTGCGGGCGATCGCGTTGACGAAGTATTTGTCGGTTCTTGCATGACAAATATCGGTCACTACCGCGCCACAGCGAAGGTGTTGGAAGGTGCAGGAGAAGTGAAAACTCGCCTGTGGATTTGTCCCCCAACTCGCATGGACGAACAGCAACTCAAAGAAGAAGGTTATTACAGCATTTTTGGGGCCGCTGGAGCGCGCACAGAAATGCCCGGTTGCAGTCTTTGTATGGGCAATCAAGCGCGGGTTAAAGATGCGACAACGGTTTTTTCAACTTCTACTCGTAACTTTAACAACCGCATGGGCAAAGATGCACAAGTTTATCTCGGTTCAGCAGAATTGGCGGCCGTTTGTTCGCTGTTAGGTCGCATTCCTACAGTCCAAGAATACAATGACATTGTGTCGAAGAGAATCGATCCTTTTGCGGGTGATTTGTATCGCTATTTGAATTTCGATCAAATTGCTGGTTTTGAGGATGAAGGCAGAGTCATTGCTTTGGAAGATATGCCTCGAATTGAGGATCTTTTGGGGATTCCCGATGGTGTATTGAGCAAGTAAAAAGTGTGGCGGGCAATTGCCCGCCCTTTGTTTATAATAGGAGTAAACGAGAGAAAGGAAAAAAGTAATTATGTCAGAACAAGTTTTAAGCAGCGAAAGCCAAGGGACAGTAAAGTCCGCGCCCAAAACTCCTATGGTTGAAGACAAAGAAAGCGATCGCTCCTTAAGCCAGCCGATAGCGGAATTTCTCCGCGTAATTCAGCAAACTCCCAGAGAATATTGGCCAAACTTACTTCAGATGATGCGCTTATTTCTGGAAACGGTGACAGTAAAGCCCGTATAGTCCGAGCCTCCCCAGACATCTGAGAAAATAGACATTACTAAACTGTCGCTGGAGGAACGGATACAAAGAAATAAAGGTGCAATTGAATTAATCAATTCATGGATTGAGGAGGGAGATGAACAAGAACAAACAGAAACCGCTGAATATCTCCGTAAAGCTTTAGATGAAGACCGCCTTTCTAATCAGCCATTATTCCCATGAGTAGAGTAATAATTCTCGACTCTGGCCCATTAGGAATGGTAACAAACCCTAAAGCATCCTCTACTGAAATTCAAGAGTGCAAAGTTTGGCTAAACTCTTTAATGCGGAGGGGCGAAATAATAATTCTGCCTGGAATTGCTGACTACGAAGTGCGACGGGAGTTTATCCGCGCAGGTAAATTAGCAGGTATTCAACAGCTTGATGAATTGAAATTACAACTTACATACCGTCTTTTGACTACAGAAGTAATGCTTTTAGCCGCTTAGTTATGGGCGCAAGCGAGAATGAGAGGAAGACCAACCGCAGAAGCCAATGCATTTGACGGTGATGTGATTTTGGCGGCGCAAGCAATATCGGAGGCAAGTGAAGGAAATCAGGTGGTAATTGCTACAACAAATGTGGGGCATTTGTCGCAATTTGTTGATGCTCGCGAGTGGCGGCTAATTGAGTAATGTTTAAATCGATCGCACTGAGCCAATCCCTGCTATACTTTGAACTACAGATATTTTTACAGACACCGTTGGCGAGATAAACAGGATGGTGGAAACAGTGGAGACAAGCGAAAAAATTGACGATCGCACACAAACCCGCTACTGGGGTCAAGTTACAGTCATAGACGCGGGCGATCGTTATAAGATCAATCGCATTGAAGTCAAGCCGGGGCATCACATCAGCACCCAAATGCACTATCACCGCAGCGAGCACTGGGTTGTCGTCTCCGGTACCGCTAAAGTTATCTGCGACGACAAAGAGACGATTCTCATGCAGAAACAGTCAACCTACGTTCCCATGAATACTGCTCACCGCGTAGAAAATCCAGGCGTTATTCCCCTGGTGATGATTGAAATCCAAAATGGTGAATACCTCGGCGATGATGACATTATCCGCTTCGCCCAAGATGCTCACGAGGCAGATTGATCCTAGATCCAAATTTGAAGCAATCGCTGACGCCTGGGAAAAGCTTCGCACACCGAACAATGACCTACGCTACGCAGCTACCAGAAAAAAGATAAATCCTACAATTGAAAATTTAGGGGCAATTTCATAATTGCCCCTACCTTATTATATTAACTTTGTTAAGCACCAGAATTTGATATAGCAATTGGCGATCGTCCTACGGCAAAGAAGCGTTTTTCAAATCTACATTTGCCATATTGGCATTCTTTAAATTAGCACCTGTCAAGTCCGAACCGTTCAAATTTGCACCGTTCAAATTTGCATTGGTCAAATTTGCATCCCGCAAGTTGACTCCCTGTACGTCTATTCCCGCCAAACTGCCACCTCTGAGGCTGACATTAGCTAAATTCGCTACAGACTGGCGAGCATTTTTCAGGTTGGCACCCGCCAAATTGGCGCTTTCTAAATTAGCGCCGATTAAATTAGCGCTGGTGAGGTTGGTATTTTTCAAAGTGGCAATCACTAAACCCGCCAGACTCAGATTAGCGCGGCTCAAATCAGCACCCTCCAAATTAGCCCCGTGCATTTTAGCCCCAATTAAACTCGCACCTTGCAATTTCGCTTGTGTCAGATTTGCTTCGTTCAGCTTGGCTTCGTCCAAATTTGCACCGTTCAAATTTGCACCTCTGAGATTCGCACCGCTCAAATCTGCTCCGCTCAGATCCCTACCAGCAAGCTGCGCTCCTGTCAAGTCACATTGGCTACATTTTTTAGTTTCTAATAATTGTTTGACTTGTGATACGTTTTCGGCCTTTACTCCAGAGGCACAACCCATCACAATTAGCAGCCCTGTTGTTAAAATTCTAAGTTTCATATACCCACCCTCAGCAATATCTCTCTTTTAATAATATCCCACATCATTAAAGAGGTTAGGGTGATCAGTCTCTTTGATAAACTGTGACAATCATCACCCTATTGTGCACAAACTATGCAATAATTATTGACGTTTCAACTCCTAGAAATTCTTGTAAAGAATTATTGCTTTTTCAGGAACCAAAAAGGAAAAGATTGCGTCGGTTCGAGACGGACGCCGGTAATGCTGTTCTGAGCAAAAGTATAGTCCTTATCTTGCCAAAGAGGGATGAAAGGTACATCTTGACCCAGTATGTCTTGAATTTCGCCAAATAGGGCTTTGCGGGTTTCAGGGTTTGTTTCTTTGCGCTCCTTGTCGATCAGTTGATTTACCCGATCGCTATAATAAAACGAACCCTGACTTTGACTTTGACCCTTGGAACAGCCCCCCGCCTCGGAACCTGTCGCACAATCTAAAAACGGGTGGATGTAATTGTCAGCGTCAAAAAAGTCGGCGGACCAATCCACTAAAACCGCAGGATAAATTCCCTTCTCTATGTTTTGAAACAAAGTCGGAGATTCCACGCTGTTAATTTCTACTTTCATTATCCCGTCCATTTTGAGTTTAGCTTGCGCCTCCATCATGCTCACCACTAAAGCTCGTTTTGTGGAAGCCGAAGCATACCAAATTGGCAGAACGAAAGGATTGGTAGCCGAGTATCCCGCTTTCGTTAAAAGTTCCTTAGCCTTTGTAGTGTTGGCATCACCGTAGAGTTCTTTAAAAACTGGTTTTTGAACGTCGAAGTTTGTGGGAATCAGACTGTAAAGCGGTTGTGCTTGTCCCCGCAGTACGCGCTCGTTAATCACCGGGCGATCCATCACTGCTGCGATAGCCTGTCTGACTTCTAACTTGTCCAGCGGTTTAGACTTGGTATTCAGCGTTATGTAATTAACCGTACTGCTTTCCCCCGCGATTTCCTGCCATTTCCCTTTTTTTGCTCCCTCGTCCAAGCTTTGAACTTGGTCTGCATCCAGAGACAAATAAGCCACATCAACGGCACCAGTCTGAAAAGTATTGAACAAATTTGACGAACTAGAAAGCAGCAAAATGTCAATTCCTTGATTAACCGGCTTTTCCCCCCAATACTTTTCAAACACGTCAAACTTGAGAGAATCGCTGCCGTACTTGGCCAGCTTGTAACGTCCAGTTCCCACGAACGTATCGGGTTTAAATTTACCCTGTCCAATCTCGTATGCTTTCGGAGAAACAGCACACATACCGGAAAATGTCAACAGGGAAGGAAAAGCAGAAAAAGGCTTTTTGAGTTGAAAAGTTAATTCGTATTCGCCCGTGGCTTTTACCGATTCTACTGCATCACTCAACAACATAGCCGGACTGCCACCATTTTTGATAAACCGCTGCAAGGAAAATTCCATTGCTGCGGCGTTAAACGGTGTGTCGTCGTGAAAAATAACTCCTTGACGCAAGGGGATTGTATATGTCAATCCGTCTTGGCTAACTTTTGGCATTGCTGTCGCTAAGTGGGGGATTAACTCAGTAGTTCCCGACTTGTAAGTGTAGAGAGTGTCGCCCAAATTTCGCAGCAATTGTCCTGATAAGGTTTCGTAACCGTCCGCAGGGTCGATCGTCCGCAATTTCAAGGTTGTGCCAATAGTAACGCGGTTATTAGCATTTTCGCCGCTCGCAGTCACCGATCGACGTGATCCCTGTCCGCAACTTGCAGTTAACAAGCAGCACAGACAGAACAGAGCTATAGCTTTAATCACTGAAGGTTTTATAAATATTTTAGGCTGCAGCTTGTTGATTCTCATCGTCTTTTTTTGACACTCCAAATTACTGATTATATTATCAGGACTTACGCACTCTTAGACTAGAAACCGGATTTATTGATAGATTCTCCTTTAATGCAAATATCGCTGCCTAACCAGAGCAACTTAAAAGCTTGGTGATGTTCGATCGGCTTGAACTCGATCGCATCAATCCTTAGAGCTTGCTGGGCGATGACTGTTATTGCTAAGAAGCGCGGCGATCGTCTTAATTAATTTATCCGGTTCGATCGGCTTTGCCAGATGTCGGTGAAATCCAGCTTGCAAAGCTTGCTGTTGATTAAACTCACCCGCATAGGCAGTCAGGGCGATCGCGGGAATCTGCCCACCCCGTTCTGGCGGCAGAGCTCGCACTTGCCGCAACAGCATATAGCCATCCATCCCCGGCATACCAATGTCACTCAACAGGACATCTGGCTGGAAATTAGTCAACGCTGTGACGGCTTCTTGAGGCACAGCAACAGTCAGTACCTCTGCACCTGCATCTTCTAGCAAAAAGGAAATCAACTCTCGCATATCCGGCTCATCATCTACCACAAGTATCCGCATCCCGGATAAAGGTTCATCCGCAGTCGATCGTTCCGAAAGTCTTGCAAGAGAGTTTTCTTGTCTTACCTTCCCTGATAGAGGCAGTCTGACGGTAAAGGTGGCCCCTAACCCTTCACCCTGGCTCTGGGCCCCAACGGTACCGCCGTGAAGTTCCACTAGATGCCGCACGATCGCCAGTCCCAATCCCAAGCCACCAAAGTTGCGGGTTGTAGCGCCATCTTTTTGCCGGAAGTAGTCAAACACGTAGGGTAAAAACTCCCGTGCGATGCCAATCCCTGTATCAGCCACAGTAATTTGAGCGTGATTGCCAACACGAGTCAAATTCACCTCAACGCGCCCCCCGGCTGAGGTGAATTTGACCGCATTGGAAACAAGATTCCAGACAATTTGCTGCAAACGGCCCGAATCCCCCAAAATTTGTCCAATCTGAGGATCTAACGCAGTCCGAATATCAATGGATTTAGCAACAGCAGCCAAATTAACAGTTTCGATCGCCGATTCCACAGTTAAAGCTAAATCGACTGGACGAATATTAAGACTGAGTTTGCCTTGGAGAATTTTCGAGACATCAAGTAAATCTTCAATCAATTCAGTTTGCAGCTTGGCATTGCGTTCGATCGTCGCTAACGCCTGTGCAGTTTTGGCCGCATCCAGCTTGCCAGTTTGAAGCAGCTTTGTCCACCCCAGGATGGGATTGAGCGGCGATCGCAATTCATGGGATAGTACCGCTAAAAACTCATCCTTGATCCGATTTGCCTGTCTTAGCTGTTCCGCTTGCTGCTGGAGTGAATCGTTCAGATTTGCCCGTTCCAGAGCGATCGCGATTTGGTCACAGGTCGATCGCAGCAGATCGATTTCAGCAGGCGTAAAGTCCGTCCGAGTCAAACTGCCAAATGAGAGCGTTCCTAATAACCGCCCTTGAGCGATTAACGGTTGACCCGCGTAAGCCGTGAGGCCCATTTCACAGACGGCTTTAGCATTCGGATGAGTGGAAAGTTGGGCTTGATTAAAGACAACTTGCTGCTGCGTTTGGGCAACCAGTCCACAGAGATATTCCCCTAATTCGATCCATGCCATTGCCTGCGCTGTTTCTTCAGAGATGCCATCGTAGTTTCTCAAATGCAGCATCGGGTGGTTGTCTTTTTCTTCCACCATGAAGTTGTAGTAACAGTGCAGATCGAGTTGCACTGCAAGTTTGCGGAATAGCGCGTGCATCAACGCCAGAGGCTGTTCTGTATTCAATAGATCGCGGGTAGTTTCATACAGCAATTGCAGTCGCTCACTTGCTTCCCGTTGTGCGGTCTTGTCCTGCATGATTTTGACAAATCCCTGCAAAGAATTCGCTTCATTAAGCAGGGGCATCATCAATCCACTCGCCCAAAAGTGATTCCCATCTTTGCGAACGTGCCAGCGTTCGTCTTCGGCCCGTCCTTGCAGTAGAGCCGTTTGCCTCTGGTACTCGGCTTGTCCTTGTTCGTTATCTGCAGGTGTGAAAATCATCCGACTGGAGCAACCAATTGCTTCTGTCTCGGTATAGCCCAACAGCCGTTCTGCCCCTGAGTTCCAACTGGCAATGATGCCGTTAAGGTCGAGGGTGAAGATGGCATAATCTTTGGCGCTTTCAAAGATCAGACGGAGGCGGGATTCACTCTCGCGCAACGCTTCCTCAGCTTGTTTGTGGTCTTCAATATCAACACAGGAGCCGATGTAGCCCAAGAACTCACCTTCCAATCCGTAACGAGGAACAGCTTCATCCATCACCCAACGGTATATGCCATCAAAGCGTTTCAAACGATATTCCATCTTGAACGGTTGACGGGCATCAAAGCTCGTCACATAGGTGTCTAAACACCGATCGAGGTCGTCGGGGTGGACTCCTTGTGCCCAACCATTGCCCCTTTCTTGCTCGATCGTCCGTCCGGTAAAGTTGAGCCACGGGAGGTTGAAGTAATAACAGAGTTTATCGGTGCCCGACATCCAAATCAGCACAGGGGCGGCATCTGCCATCAGCCGGAACCTTGCCTCACTCTCCCGTAGTGTGGCTTCGGCTTGTTTGCGATCGGTGATATTGTTGACCAGTGCTACAAACCCTTCAACTTTTCCCTGGCTATTGAAGCGGGGAACATAGGTCGCATTGATATACCGGGTTCCACCATCTTTGTAGGGAATTTGGCTTTCAAAGGTTACTTCCTGTCCTGCCAAGACTTGCTCAACATAAGGACGAATCCCTTCATAGCCAGTTTCGCCTAAAACCTCTTGAAGGTGCTTGCCATAGATTTGCGCTGCCGGATGTCCAAACCATTCTTCATATGCTCGATTGTTGAAGCGGTAGCGTTGGTCTGAGTCTACAAAAGAGATCAAGGCAGGCACGGCATTGGTGACTAAACGAAGTTCTGCTTCTCGTTGTTGCAATACCTCCTCGGCCAGTTGTTGATCGGTGACATTTCGGAAATAAATGGTAATCCCGTTCGCGGCAGGGTAGGTGCGAACGTCATACCACCGATCATGATCGGGATAAAACGCCGTGACTGACAAAGCCACGCGCTCGTTTGCCACGCCCCGATAAACCCGCTCAAACTCACTGCCATTGAGTCCGGGGAATTCTTCCCACACATTCTTGCCAATCAGATCGCCTGCAGTGCGGTCTAGCAGAATTTCCGCTGACCGATTCACGTAAGTGAAACGCCAATTCTCATCAAGGGAAAAGAATCCATCATCAATGCTCTCCAGAATGTTCCGACTGTGCTCTTCGCTTTGACGCAACGCTTCTTCGGCTTGTTTACGATCACTGATGTCGATTAATACGCCGCGCGTCGAAATTATGATGCCCTCAGCGTTATAGGCGCAATCGCCCTTTGCCAAAATCCAACGAACGGTGCCATCTGCCCACAGCGTCCGATACTCAATTTCAGTATGCGGTTGGTTCGCTTTTAGCTCACTGAGGGCGGTGTGAAGCAATGGGCGATCGTCGTGATGCACGGCTTCTAAAAACACCTGTATCGACATTGCTGTATTGACGGGTAAACCAAACATCGCTTTGGCTATGTCCGTCAAACTCAGCGTGTCTGTTTCCATATCCCAATACCACAAACCCAAATTGCCGCCTTCGGAAGCCAATCGGAGTTGTTCTTGGCTCTCACGCAACGCCTGGAATGATCGATCGCGCTCGAAGACGATGCTGGCAACTTGGGTGCCGAACTCCGCGAGTTTATGTTCCCAATCAGTCGGCATCCGCGCCTCGCTAAAGCACAGCATCAGCGACCCCATAGGTAGATTGTCGTGCCTGAACACGGGCTGAGAATGACAGGCTAGAATCCCATGAGCCACGCATAAATTTCGCCATGCTTGCGACCAGCGATCGTCCTTGACAATGTCGGCGCAGGTTACTGGCTGACCGCTATACAATGCTTCGCCGCAGGTTCCAATGCACAAATCGTTAATCGGAGCATCTTGAAGTCCTTCAGCAAAAGATGGTGGAAAGTCTGGAGTAATGGATCTGTTAAAAGTTAACCGCTGAGCATCCGCTAGCAGGAAGCCCGCGCGGGTACCCGGATTCAGCCTGGATACTGAGTCACACACTGCTGCCAGACAGTCGTCGAGTGGCTGTCCGAAGGCGATCGACTCCAGCAGTCGTTTCTGCTCGATGAGGAGGAGTTCTGCCTGTTTGCGATCGGTAATGTCAGCAAGCAAAACGGTCAGTCCCCGGGGCGAAGGGTAAATGCGATGGTCATGCCAACCTTTCCAAGGTGAGTACAGATAATCAAACTGGAGTGGCGTTTGTTCGCGCATTGCCCGATGAAACTGCACATAAGCATCGGTGTCAACGGCTGCCGGAAATAACTCCCAAACGTTCTGACCCAGAATCTCTGACCGGGGCATTCCAATCATTTCACAGTAGCGATCGTTGGCATAGGTGTAGCGCCAATCGCGATCAAGGATGTAAAACCCATCGTTGATGCTAGAAAGTACCGTTTCTAGCTGTTCTTTTGCCTCAATCGCCGCAGTTTGTGCTACTTGGCCCCGAACCTGGGCTTTTTGTTCTAGGAACCTTGCCTCCTGTAAATTTTGCAAGGCTGCTTTCGCATTTTTTAGAGCATTGCGCCACGATAAACTGAGTGAAGCGCTCAATGCTGCGGCGATCGAAAACATACCGATCCGAACAATTGTCTCTACATTAGCGATCTGTAAGGAATAGAATGGCTCAATAAAAAAATAGTTGATTGCCAGCGTCGATAAAATTGTTGCCAGAAGCCCAGCCCCGAAACTGCCATACCAAGAACTCACCATCACCGCGATGAGAAACAGGGGCATCGTGGTTGGGTAGAGCCACGGTAAAAGCGATCGGGTTAGCCCCAGTGCCAGAACCACGGAGAGAATCGCCACACCATAGGGAAGTAGTCGAATATCTCTGAAAATGCTGTTGATTCCCTCTACACTCACCCTTTTTACTCCTTATCCGAAAAATATCTTGCTCGCTGTGCCTTAGTGCATTCGCCGTTGCATCTGGCGAATTACCTAACTCATCCAGCAAGATGTAAATTTGCTTGAGTGGCAAGCGAGAAGTCGTAGCGTGTCCCTTTTTCCAACGATTAATCGTGGAAAAGGTCATCCCTAATTCATCCGCCAACTTTTTCTGAGACAGGTTCAGCGCTGGCCGCCGTTCTCGCACCAAATTACCGATCGCTGGCTGTTCCGCCCTCAGCCGTTCTATTTTGAGAAGCCTCAGAAGTAACAGCTATAAAGCTGTTTATATTTTACACCTTTGACAGATTCCAGAGGTCAGTCATCACTCTCAAGATATATATCAATCCTTACAGGAGTCGTAAATTTTTCACCCACCCCAACTCTCCCCGAACCTGCAGGGAGAAAGTAAGAAATTCACAAGTGATGCGAGGATTGCTATATGGAGTCAATCTCAAATCTCAAATAGACTAGCTTGCTTTAAATTCCTTTGAGGAGCGATCGCCAATCCCGACAGCGTTTCAGGTAAATGCGAGCTACATGATCGCTGGGATTTGTTCGCAAACACTCTTCAAATAATTTTCCCGCTTCTCGGAACTCTTTGCGATCGCACAGTAACATAGCTTCATTATATACGGACAAATTTGCTAGCTTTGCCGACAAAATTTCCGGCGGATCTGCATCAAATACCTCATAGACTACGACATATTGAGATTTTCCTTTTACCTGTACTTTATCCACAATTCTAATAGCATAATCTGTGGGATTTCGCAACCGTTCCAAAGTCTGCTGAGAAATTAACAGAGGTACGCCGTAATCTTTGGTCAATCCTTCAATGCGAGATGCTAAATTAACAGCATCGCTAATCACAGTGCTGTCCATTCGGCTTGTACCCCCGACTGTCCCCAGCATCAAAGAACCAGAATTAATGCCAATTCCAATTTGAATCGGGATGTAGCCGACGCCTTGACGGTATTCGTTATAATTTTTCAGGATATTTAGCATTGCAATACCCGCTTTCACTGCATCATCTGCAAAGTCACTAAACAAAGCCATAATTGCATCGCCGATGTATTTGTCAATAAACCCGTTATTGCTAGTAATCGCAGGCTCCATCCGCGAAAGGTAAGCATTGATAAAATTAAAATTTTCTTGGGGATTCATAGTTTCCGAAAGCGTCGTGAAATCGCGAATATCCGAAAAGAGCACCGACATTTCCTGTTGCACTTGATCCCCTAAATGGACATCTATAATACTTTCATATCCCAACAAATTTAGAAATTGGTGAGGCACAAATCGCCCATAGGCATCAGTTAAGTCTGATTCTGCATCCAGGGATTTTTCCAAGTTTTGATTCAGGTCAAATAGTTTCTTAATAAATAAATGGCGATCCGCTTCAGCTTCTTTGCGTTCCGTGACATCTTGAAAAACTGCGATCGCAAAAGCAACTTTGCCACTCTCGTCAAAAATTGGCGTTCCCCAAATCTCCAGGGGAACTTTCTTGTGGGATTGATGAATCTCCAGATTTTCAGCCGTCGCATTTTCGCCCCTCAAAGCTCGAACGATCGGCAAATTCTCGAAAGGGTAAATAGTCTCAGTTCCCGCAATATAAATTTGATAACTTTCTGACAAATCCTCAACTGAATTTAAGGGCAAAACTCCTTGGCCGAGTAACTGCTCTCCGGCGTGATTTACGTAGTAAGGTCTGCCTTGAGAATCCAGCACGAGCACACCTATGGGAATCGCTTCGAGAAATTGAGCCAGCTTGATTTCGCCTTCGCGCACCGCCTCGAATGCGCGAGATCGCAACTCTGTTTCAACCGTATCGGAATGTTGAGCAGTAGTTTCCAGCAAGATTTCCAGATCCGCTTTTTCCTCCTTCAAGTCTTCCACTTGCTGGCGCAATCTTTCTATCTCTAAAAGTAGCTGTTCTCTAGATGGTTGTTCTTCCAGCATAACTCGAGAATTTGCGCCTTGACTAACAAAAAATTGCTCAACATCTCGCACCCTAAAAGTAATCGTATTTCTAGAGAAATTCCAACTGTAAACCAGGCATCAGGCGCTGGAAATTTCTCAAAGATTTACCGTGCCAACCTATGCTTTGAGAGCCTTGTACCGCCATTTGCACCTTGGCTGTTTTGCGTACATGGATAATAAACTTCGATAGCATATTGATGCCAGAACTGTTCAAAAATTCTAACTGCTCAAAATTCAGGGTAATTTTTGTCGGTTCCACGTCGGCAACCTGAGTCAGCAACTGCGCTATCGGCGCGTACTCTGCAGGCCCGCTTAGCCTTAGAGAGCCAATAAAACTCACGGTTGCCGTTGCTGGATCGTAACAGATCTGGTAATCTTCTGTATAAATTTCCATAGCCACAAAAAAAAGTCCCTTCGATATTATCGATCGCTAGTGTTGCTTATACTGTTAATTGCACCATAGTTGTCACCGCAATTACTTCCGGGTCTTTGTGCACGGTCTGGAATTTCCAGCCAAGCTTGGCGGTATAATCGGTGAGCATGGTCAACAAACCCAATCCAGAATTGGTACAGTTGTCGTCAGCAGCATTTTTTTCTAACCGCTGAATGTAAAGTTCGCTTGGCTCGGAGGTCAGCAACTGGTGAATATAAGCCTGAAACTTGTCCACCGCTTGGGGAGAGATGCTGTTAGCAACTGAGAAAATCACTCCGTCGCTCTCTAATTGCAGTTTAATAGCGATCGGGTACTCCGAGGTTTCATCATTAAACTTCATGGCATTTTCCAATAACTCGTTGGCAATGTAGCTAACAGCGCTTTTTATTTCAGCTTGTCTTTCTATTGTCGAGGGTTCATCTTGGTTGCCCGGAAAAAAAGTCGTCAGGTAGTCAGCCAGAAAATCCGCCGACAAACCGTTGTTCCGCCACCGCTGCTTGAGAGGAACCGAACTTGGAGAAAATCCAATTATTAAGTATTCTTGGCTAGCGGTCTGCTCGATGAAATCTCCGAAAATCTGAGTCATATCGATGTGAGAGCTAAAGTTTGAGATGAGGGGGATCGCTGAATATATTTTAAACTTTAGGAGGCATATCCAAATAGTTATTTTTGTTTCAGTACCAGCAATGTGATGTCGTCAAAAACTTTTTGTTCGCCGATGTGCCATCGCACGTCCTTAATTACAGCGTGCCTAATTTCAGCAGCCGAACGCTGCCAATTAATCTCTACTACCTCAATTAACCTCTTTAAACCATAAAGCACTTTATCCATATTTTTAGCTTCCGTAATCCCGTCCGTGTATAGTACAACCACATCTCCTGAACGCAAATGCACAATTTTCTCAGCAACAAATTCATCAATATCTACATCCAGCCCAATCGGGAAACCCAAATCGATTGTATCAAACCGCTCGACAGAACCGTTACACCGCACAACAATCATTTCTTCATGCTGGCCACTCAACTTCAGCATCCCCTCCTCATAGTCTAGCAAAGCAAGGGTGGCGTTTTTATCGGATTTCATGCGCTGCACATTATCGTAAATTACACTGTTAATAGCACTTAAAAATCTTACTGGGTCTGGTTCATTGTAAGCGAGCAAAGTTCGCACTGCCGTTTGAACCATAATCATTAAAACCCCGCTCTCCAATCCGTGTCCTGTCACATCTCCAATGCCAATTTTCACTCTACCTTTGTGTTGGAGTACATCGTAATAGTCGCCGCCTACTTCCTCAGCAGCTTCCATAAATCCCGCAATATCTAAGCCCACAACTTCATTGAGTTCTCGGTCTTTCGGCAGCAGCATCTGCTGAATCTTGCGAGTAACGTCTAGTTCGGCGCTCATTCGCATATTTTCAGCTTTTAGGCGATCATTGAGGACAGTAATTTTTTGATTTGCACCAACTAAGGCATCGGCAATCTTGTTAAACGCACCCACAACTTGCCCCAGTTCATCTCTGTTATCCAAAATAATTTTGTGGTTTAGATTGCCGCTTGCCATCTTTTTTGCAGCTTCGTTAAGGACAAATACAGTTTGCATAACGCTTCTGTAAAAACTTACAAATAAATAAATAACTAGAGCTAAGGTTATTAACACAACAATAGAAATTATGCGTTTTTTGGCAACAAAACTATCAATGCGTTTTTGCAGGAGAAAGTTTAATTCATTGAGAGTTTTGTCCCACAGTTCAAAACTCGAATTCAGAACTCGATCGCTGCCATCGAGATAGGCATAATATTCCACTAAGGCTGTGGGATAAATCAGTTTATCTATTTGACCAGTTAGCAGCTCTACTACGGAGTTAAATTTGGTCACATCGTCGCTTAATTTCTGTCGCAGATTCCTGTGAGGATTATTGCTATATCCTACCTCCATATTGATTGCTAAATCCTGATTAAGTTCTCTCAATTTGCCTGCCAAAGTAATCAGTTTCGCTCTTTCTTCGGGTGTGGCATAGGAACGCAAGCTGTTTGTTTGAGAAATAAGCCTAATCTCTGACAAGATTTTTTGGATTTCTGGAATCTTCAGCAAGGTAGCATCCATCAAATAATAGGTATCAAGATCGGGGTCTAAAATTAGATTAGAAGTATCGCCGACGTGAGCGCTCAGTCTATTAATGTCGGCCGCTAAACGTTGATATACCAAATCGTAAGTTTCTAAACTCCACTGACTGCGGCGAAGTTTGAAGTTTTGCCAATCTTGATAAATAGTATTAAATTTTTCACTGGACATTAGTATGTTTCCAAGCTGGCGCTCTGTATTAGCCAGGGATTGAAAGTTCGCGTCCATCTTAGCTTCTAAATCGGCTCTCGTATCTGGTAGGCTTAAATTTGTATTTAAAGGCTGATAATTTAAGAGTTGAAGTTGAGGTAGGTATTCCCTCAACTGGCGCAGTGGGCGCAGGTATTGATTACCGTAGATTTCTTTTTGGGAAAAATCAACCCTGCTGTTAATTTCGGAAATCAGCAGGTACATGACCAAGGTTAACGGTATTGCAAATAGAAAACCGATTAAGGTAAATTTTTGAGGATAGCTCAGCCGATTCATTAAATCGATAGCCAAGGATTTTCTGTTCATAATTGATACATTTAAATAAAATTATACTAAAAAAGTAGCGATCGCTACTAAAGTAGTTTTGGGGATGATCGCTCTAGAAAACCACAATGCTAAGACAATTAATTAGCTATCGCTGATTTAATTTCTAAGGCGTTTTCGTCCTGTTGCAACAAATTTTGCGGCATCCCTGTGATATCCTTGGCTCAGCTCGCCTCCCACAGTCTAAAACATGTTTAGCAGTTTTGGAACGAAGAATAGTAATTTGTACTGAGATTGGGGGGCAGGATTAGAGGCTTTTAAGAATATTTACTTAAGCATAAATTTTTCTTAATACCCTGAGACAAAAAGTAAAAATTAAGTAATAACTGGGTAGTGCAAGTTTCCTGAAGCACAACTGCCGGCAGCGAGTAGGAAATACTTGCGCCGCACCAGCAACCAGCAGTCAAGTGGGTTCTGCACAAAGGAACCAATAGCACCAGCAATAGTGTCTAAATAAGTATCTGCAGTTGAGTGTTCAGGAGCGATCGCGCATTGTGTAAAGTGAGGCAGAGGGCGTATGATGAAAAGAATCTCCAAAAATAAACTTCAAAAAAATAAACACCGAGACCAAAAGCAGCCCAATCCTGTAATCTTGGCTTTGGTGCTGACAGGAATTCTGGTATGGGAAATGTATCCGGCGCTAAGACACACCGCTGCGGCAAACGCGGGCGCCCTCAAAGATTCCCTTGCCCAGTTGGAAAGGCAACAGCAGCAAACCGCGCAGCAATTTTCCTCAGCCGCGGTGCCCCAAACAATCAGCTATTCGGTATTGGCACTTAATACACTCACTTCCGAACCGGGGAATTTGGCCGAGGGTACGCGCAAAAATCCCCCGAAGCAATTGCCCGCAACCGTAGCAGAAGCAGTTCGCCGAGAGTTGTCGGGCTCCACTGGCATTGCTGCTGACAAGTTGAAAGTAACGGAATCAAGCGGACAAAGTTGGCCGAATACTTGTTTAGGACTCTCGAAAGCGGATGAAATTTGCGGTCAAATGATTGTCGAAGGTTGGCGGGTTGTGGTTTCTGATGGTAGGCAAACTTGGGTTTACCGCACTAATGCTAGGGGAAATATCTTGCGTTTGGAAAAAAAGTTAGTTAAGTAAATGTACCCCTGGGAAATGAAATATAAGTTTCCTTTTGGAACAGGCATCTTGCCTGTTCCACAAAGAGTGAGTTTTTTGTGGGTGGTTTCTTGTGGGGAGTAGGGGTTGGGCTTCTAGCCTGCCCTTGGCTTAATTTGGGAGTTGGTTTCTTTCGATGATGCCGCCGCCCAACAGCACGTCTCCGTCATACCAAACGGCCGCTTGTCCGGGGGTAATGCTCAACTGCGGTTCGTCAAAAATCAACTTAACTCTTGTACCGCCGGCTTTTTCCTCTGCTTGAGATGGTTCCACAGGAATAATTGTAGCGGGGACGGGTTGCGATCGATATCGAATCTGTACCTGAGCCCGAATCGGAGCCATCGGCGCAGCCACAGAAACCCAATTCACTTTCTGGACTGTACATTCAGATTCTACTGCCAACTGTCGATCGCCCACAATTACCCGATTGCCAGCAGCATCAAGTTCAATCACGTATAGCGGTTCCGGTCCAGCAATCCCTAGTCCCTTCCGCTGGCCGATTGTGTAGTGATGCACGCCGTCATGCTGTCCGAGCACCCGCCCTGACTTGTCCACAATGTCACCCTTTTGTGGCGCAATGTACTTATCCAGAAAAGCCCGCATCGAACCGTTACTTTCCACCAAGCACAAATCCTGACTTTCCGGCTTATCAGCAGTTGTCAAGCCAAATTCCGCCGCAATTCTGCGAGTTTCTGTCTTGGTAATTTCCCCCAAAGGAAATTCCGTACCCGCCAACAAATCCTGTGTTAAATCATACAAGAAATAAGACTGATCTTTCGCAGGGTCGACCGCCCGCAGCAACTGATAGCGACCCGTAGCAGCATCGTAAGTAATCCGAGCGTAGTGCCCTGTAGCGATTTTTTCAATTCCGAGTTCTTCGCGAGCATACTTAAGCATTGGCCCGAACTTCACAGTTTTATTGCACTGCGAACAAGGCAAAGGCGTAACTCCTGCACTGTAACCCTCCACCAAATAATCGACAATACTTGCCTGAAAGACCTCGCGGCTGTCAACAATGTGGTGGGGAACGCCCAAATCTTCGCAAATTTTAGCTGCATCGACCATTCCCTCAGAGCAGCACTGACCTTTACCCTTCATCAACCACAGCGTTAAACCCACCACTTCATATCCCTGATGGTGTAAAATTGCGGCTGCTGCGGAACTATCGACCCCGCCGGAGAGGCCTACAACAATCTTGTTCATGATTCTGAGAGAAATTGCTATTTTACTGTGAGTTAGTTCGATCGAGCTAATTTATTATACCACAAGTATACTACAACCTGCCACTGCTGCTGTTAGCTGAAATTTTAGCACTAATATGACTATTCAAAAATTTGTTGTCACCGCCGACCAAATGCGGCAAATAGAAACCAGAATCTTTGCTGCTGGAATGCCAGTCGCAGCTTTAATGGAAAAAGTCGCGGGACTGATTGCCCTACGCATTCAGGAGCTTTTGAAAGTGGAAGGAAGTTCGGCAACTAGCAATGTACGGGATTTAACGGATAGAAGGAAAAGGGAAGAAGGGAAAAATCTTGTTAATTCTCAATTGCCAGTTATCGGCGTATTGGTTGGGCCCGGGCACAACGGCGGCGATGCTTTGGTTGTGGCGCGTGAATTGCATTTTCAAGGTTTCCAAGTAGTTATTTACTGCCCGTTTTCTAAACTAAAAGAACTAACAAAAAATCACGCTGATTATGCCCGCTATTTAAATATTTCATTTCTTGATAAAATTGAAAATCTGAAAAACTGTACTTTGCTCGTAGATGGTTTATTTGGCTTTGGATTAGAACGAGAAATTAATAACGCTACCGCAGCAGCTATTGACGAAATAAATAATTTAAACATACCGATTTTAAGTATAGACATTCCATCGGGAATTCATACAGACACCGGAGAAGTTTTGGGGACGGCAATCCGGGCAAAACATACATTATGTTTGGGTTTGTGGAAAATGGCATTTCTGCAAGATAGAGCGTTAGAATATATCGGGAGTTCCGAATTAATTGATTTTGATATTCCCGCAGCAGATATTGCAGCAATATTGGGTGAAACGCCAGGAATACAACGCATTACACAAGCCTCGGCAAGTCAGCATTTGCCGTTACCCCGATCGCCAATTTCGCACAAATACACCAATGGTCACTTACTAATTATTGCAGGTTCCCGCCGCTACAGCGGAGCCGCAATTTTGGCAGCATTTGGAGCAAGAGCCAGCGGCATCGGAATGCTGTCAATTGCTGTTCCTGAGTCGATTAAACCGATGTTGAGCAGTCAGTTGCCAGAGGCATTAGTTATAGGATGTCCCGAAACCCAAAGCGGTGCAATTAGCGAGTTGCCAGTAGCAATTGATTTGAGTTCTTATGATGCGATCGCCGCAGGGCCAGGTCTGACATTGGAAGCGGCAATAGCTGTAGAATCTGTACTGGAGAGCGATCGACCTCTGGTTTTAGATGCTGACGGTTTAAATATCCTCGCTCAACTCGGCACAGTCCCGATTTTGTCGGAACGTTCAGCGCTGACAATTATCACGCCTCACCCTGGCGAATTCAAGCGTTTATTTCCCGACTTAGCCGATGGAACGGGCGAGGATCGAATTGCCGCAACTCAAGCAGCAGCTAAGCTTTGCGGTGCAACGATATTGCTCAAGGGAGCGAGAGTTTGCATAAGTTGGAAGGATGAGGAAGATTCCCTACCGGATAGCTACGCTTCACGTACCATCACCTACCTTAATCCCGAAAGCACCCCAGCCCTCGCCAGAGGCGGCAGTGGCGACGTTCTCACAGGCTTGTTAGGGGGACTATTAGCAAGTGCGATCGCCCGCAAATCCCCCCCCCAATCAGTTGCAGCAACAGCAGCTTGGTGGCACGCTCAAGCCGGAATCCTGGCGGCCAAAGAACGGACGGAATTAGGAGTAGATGCCTTTACTTTGACACAGTATTTAATTCCAGCTTTGCGAGAGTTTGCGGAGTAAACAATCAACAGTAATGGGTAGGGTGCGTACCCCGCATCTTTGTATTGGGTAGGTGTCCACCGCGCACCTTACCCCTTGGTTTGTAGTGACGACAGAAGTCCTCATAAAAATATTACAACTTGCATTCCTGACGACAAACCCACGGGTAACTCAAACGAGTGACACTCACATGAGTGACACTCCAAAAAGTGACTGTGCATCCACAAATCCCACCAGTTATACCTGAAATATCAAAAACGAAAACTTAAATGCTGAGAGGAACCACATTATGTATACCGAAGAAAGAAGCTTGAACAATGAAACTATGGCTCTTGTCGCCGATACTACTGCTCAATCAAGTCTGGCATTTGCTGAAACCACTGGAGTAAACAAACCCACTTTACAAATGGGTTCAACAGGTCAAGCTGTCAAGGAACTACAACAGCTTCTATATCATTGGGCATATTATTTCGGGCCGATTGACGGTATTTTCGGTGTCCAAGTTCAAAACGCGGTCAAAGGCTATCAACACCGCGTCTTTTTAAAAGAAGATGGAATTGTGGGCCCTCTCACTTGGGAAGCACTATACTCTGGTGCACCTGTGAATATGCCGACCCTCATGAAGGGCAGTTCTGGCAATGCTGTTAAAATTGTTCAGAATGTCTTGAAAATGAATGGATACTATTTCGGCTTCATTGACGGATTATTCGGGCCGATGACAGATGTAGCAGTGCGACAATTGCAAATTAGCATGGCTTTACCCCAAGATGGTATTGTCGGCTACAGAACTTGGCACGCCCTCAGCAAGTTACCGCACTAATGACTGGTTGGATTCATATCAATTCCGGTTGTACTCAGAAATGATTGTTGACTGTTGACTGTTGACTGTTGACTGTTGACTGTTGACGGGCGGGTCGAAAAACTGAATGGTTGAGTGTTGACTGTTGACTCGATTTTATTATTCTGATGCAGCCGGAAACGATATTACTTTCAGTGAGCACCCCAAATCGGTAGATAAATTAGGGATTTAGGCTTTGCCTAAGTCCCTAATTATCGTTAAGGGTAAGGCAGCGCGCGGGAAGGGCGATCGCAAATTCTGTTACCGTTCCCGGCGATGAAAAATATGCTCAACTTCCCCGTGTTTTTTTGTTACTATATCGTAGGAAATTGGGACTCACAAGCCGGTTTATTTCCCTTCAGCTTTATTTATAAATAGTTTCACTCATAAAAATATGAGTGCGATACTTACCTAAAAAGACTTAGGTATAGGAGGCTTATTCCCGGTTTCTACGAAAAATTCCACGTTGAGTAACGAGAAATCTAGGAATCAACCGGGTTTTTAAGCCAAGCGCGCGCAAGTCACTAACTAGCCTTTGATGAACTTTTCTAATTTGTGAGCCATCTTCTCGACAATTCCCTCTGAAGTATCTGCAGCCGATGATTCAGCTTCAATACGCTTGACCACATCCTCTGAAAGATTCAGCAACTTCACTAATTTGTGATAAGCTGCGGCTTCTTCAGCGTTAATTTTGGGTTCATCGGGAGTGCGAGAACTAGAAGAAATCACTTCATAGCCGAGTTGCAGGACTAATTCCCTTTCATCTTGAGTTTCTAGTTGACCGATCAACTCATCAAGGGGAATATTTTGCATGATGTAATCCCGCAGTTCTTGTTGCATTTGTTGTCCGTCGGTATCTGGGGCAAACAAACGACAAAAGCGATCGAGCATTAAATTAACTTCTTCGGTAGCGAGTTCGCCGTCTGCCCATGCCATAGAAGCAACAATTCTCAGCAGATTCATCTGGCGGGGGGTAATTGATGGAGGAGGTGGGGTTTGCATAATCAAAATTGGTAATTGGGAATTGGGAATTGGGAATTGGGAATTGGGAATTGGGAATTGGGAGTTCAGCTTGATTCCTTCTAGTTTTTTCTTTCCGGTTCCCCTTCATTTATGTCACAATTTTGATAGAGGAACTCCCAGCCATCCAGTAAAGTTTTGTTTCTGAATAGTAGTGGGCTTTTCCACAGGCACGATCGAGTAACGGCCAGGCAGGGGCGGGGCGAGAGTCACACGACGAGTCCGCAGTTCGTCTTGGTGAAAAACTGTCACCTCTATTGTGTCCCCCGGCTGATAATCTTTAAGCCTCTCGCCTGCTTGTTCTGAATTTACCCGAAAACCTTCGATCGCCAGCAACTCGTCCCCAGCGTCAATTCCCGCCAATTGTGCCGGAGAGCCTATTTCGACAAATTTAACCATTTCCCGCCCGTTTTCGGCTCCCAACGTCCAACCGATGCGAGGCGTTTTGTCAGTTTCATCTACCCAAATTTGCAGCCCGAAAGGTTCGAGATATTTGTTGTAAGGTAACTCTTCTGTGCCGTCTATATAGCGCGCGAAAAAGTCGCTCAAATCGATGCCGGCGACGGACTCGATCGCACTTTGCAACTCTTCGGGAGTAAAGCCTATTTCTGCGGGCAGCGAAGCAGAATTTAACTTTCCGTTTGATGTCAAATGCGCCGACTTGCCGTCTGTTTCCGACTTCAGGTCAAAATCGCCATTTTCAGACGAATTAGCCTTGCCAAACTGCTGCCACATCAAACGCATCACATCGTCGAGCGATCGCTCATTGCCGTGTCTGGCTCGAATCAACAAATCGAGCAAAAATGAAACAACTTCCCCTTTCAAATAATAGGAAATCTGTGAATTGTCGCTGTTAGAATCCCGGCGATAAAGTTTAATCCAAGCATCCCAGCTCGACTCACTCAGAGGCTGCACGTTCCGCCCCGGAGTCGTCTGCAAGCGAGTAATTTCCTTAGCCATACCTTGGAAAAAACCTTTCACGCTGTAGAGACCCGCTCGAAAAGGAATCACCAAATCGTAATAACTGGTAGTGCCTTCAGAGAACCATAAAGAAGGAGTGTAATTTTCTTTTTCGTAATCAAATACTTCGAGAGCTTTCGGTCGAATGCGCTTGACATTCCACAGGTGAAAAAACTCGTGAGCCACCAACTGAATAAAGCGTTCATACTTTTCCTTAGCCCGAAAACCAAAACGCGGATAGTTGAGAGTGCAACTCTCCTTGTGTTCCAAACCGCCAAAACCAGAACTGGACAAATGCAGGAAAAACACATAGCGTTCGTAAGGTAAACCGCCGAACATTTTTGCCTCGACTTCGATCACTTTTTGGATGTCTCGAATCGCCCGTTCCGGCTCTAAATTGCCTTTTCCCCAAACAACTAGCTGGTGGGATTTTCCCATCACTTCAAACTCGTACACTTCGTGATAGCCAATCTCAAAAGGACTGTCTACTAGAGTGTCAAAATCCACAGCAGCGAAAGTAAGATTTTGGCCAGAAACAGGTGGCAAAGTAGTAACGGTGCGCCATTGGGGCTGCGGTGGCACAACCTTCACCGTGTAGCAGTTGCGCTCAAAACCGGGCAAGAAAAAGCACAAAGCCGCTGGATTGAAATAACCGTGAGTCGAGTCTAAATGATTGGTTCGCACTGTCAGTTCGTTGGCAAAAATACGGTAGCGAACCGTGACATCTGACACCGAATCGGTCTCGATTTGCCAGTGATTTTTGCTTTTTTTGTGCCAAGGTAAAGCTCGATCGCCCGCCTGGGAGCTAAAATCTTGCAGGTGGCGGGCGTACTCTCGAACCAAGTAAGAACCGGGAGTCCAGACAGGCATTTTTAAATCCAGAACCGGCTCCGACCAACCTTGCACGCGCAAAGTTACTTCAAAGAGATGGGATTCAGGATTGGGCATCGCCACCGAATATTGAATTGTCGGTGCTGTTAATTGCACCTGACGGTGGCCGGCAGCGGACGAGGTATCCTCATAAGTAACATCAGTCATTGACTTGCCAAATTAATCAAGTGCTTGAGGTTGATCAAATGGATAGTTTCGCGGTCTGGATCGATTTTGATCCAACCTTTACTATCGAGTTTTTCCATAATTTTGCTGGTTTCATCTAGGGTGATATCTGTCACATCAGCTAAGTCTTCATAAGGAATATTGAAGATATCTTTGCCCTCAGCAGTTTTCTGACCGTAGTTTTCTGCCAGCTCGACTAAAGTATTTGCTAGTTTAACCGCTGGCTGGCGGTTTCGGAGTTGATAGCGGAGATTGGTTTGGCGGAGTCGCCGTACCATCAGTTGCAGCATCCGGTGGTGCAATTGCGGATCTTTAAACAGGGTTTGGATAAATCGCTGAGCTGTGACGCTGAGCAGCCGCACGGGCGATAGAGCAAGCACGTCATTCGATCGGGGAGATTCGTCCAGAATAGCCATTTCGCCGAAGAAGGCACCCCGTCCTAAAATAGCCATTGATACAGCTCGATCGTCTGAAAGGCGCCGGACTTTGACCCAGCCGGACACGACAAAGTAAATCGCGTTGCCCCAAGAATCCTCCATCACCACAGCTCGGCCCGGGGGATACTCGTGCTTGACGGCATTTGATAGCAGCCCTCCCAAGGTTTCTGGGTTAGCACCCTTAAATAGAGGGAATAGCTCACTGAAAGCTTCTGTCTTCATGCAAACTCGCGGAGGTGGGAAATATGATTAGGCGACACCCAACAGCTAGGGAACGATCGATGTTTGGGAACACAAACAATCCGTTGCTCCTTTAATTGATGATAAGGGTGCAGAGGCGCGCTTCACTTAAAATTGGCAGATTCTTTAATCTTAAACGGGTTTACAAGCCTGCCACTGCTTGTTGAACTTTGCCCAACAGAGGTTCTATGTATTCCGGCCAGCCGATCGCGATTGACTGGGTGTGGGCCAGAGTCTCCGGCTCGATCGCATCTTTAGTCCACCTCAGCGGTTGACCTTGCAAGTCGCAACAAACCAATCCGGCTGCTTTTGCTAAAGCCAGAGGGCCGGCGGTATCCCACACTTTAACTCTGCCGTTGAGATACAGGTACAAACCAGCTCGACCGAAGATAACTTCCATCACTTTTAAGCCAAAGCTGCCCAGCGAGTAAAATTCTGCTCCGGGGATGCTTTGGGCGATCGCTTGGGCGTAGTTTTTCTGGTCTTTGTCTCCGAGAATAATTTTACAATTTTCCGCTGTCAGAGCCGGGGGTTTGCACAGCGCGATCGGCTGCGGCGCTTGGGTTCCGACAGTTTGGAACAATCCCCAATCTTTGCCCCCAAAATACATTTGGTCAAAAGCCGGGGCGTAGAGCCAGCCTGCCACCGGTTCGTCCTCAAGCAGCAGCCCCACCATCGAAGCGTAGTGTAGTTTTCCCCGAATAAATTCTTCTGTCCCGTCCAGGGGATCGATGCACCAGAGGCGCTGGTAATTAGCCCCGTAAGCTGCTCTGGAGGCGCTGTTTTCCTCGGTGATCCTGCCATCTTCAGGAAACAAAGCGCTAAATGCTGCCGATAGTTGTCGGTCTAGGTATTGATCGATACTCGTCACGTAGTCGTTGGGCCCTTTCTCAGAAACTTCAAAAGGTTGGGCTGCTAGCTTGTAAGCTTCTTGACCGCACTCGCGCAGGGTGTAGCGGATTTTTTGGTCTTGCTCTGGAGAAATATACATGAGGTTAAACATAAATTTTTTAGCTAACTTCAGCATAAAAGCTTAAGTCCTTGGAATCGATGGAATCGATCGGCCTGTGTCACTGTTTTTGATTCGTACAGGATTTGCGTGCGGGTGTCGATCGACCCGGTTTCCTAAACATCAGCACCGTTTGCGGTAAAAATTAGCGGTTTTTCTAAAAATGCTAAGGCTTTATCGCAAGCTTTCCCCGATACTATGCCAGAAAATATGTCCCGCAAGTTCTACGAATGGCCGGATTTAGTGCAGCTTTACCGCCATGCAGACGTAATTGCAGTTTGTTTGGTAGACAATAAATATGCTGTTGGAGTGCAGGTTTTGCTGGAACCAATGGCCTGCAAGCGGCCGGTCGTCATTACTCGGACTCAAGGTATCGTCGATTATTTAGCGGCCCCGGATATTGCCAAAGTCGTAGATGTGGGAGATGCAGCAGGTTTGCGCGAGGCGATCGTCCATTTGCTAAAAAATCCTCAAGAAGCTGAATCTCAAGCGCAGCGGGGGTACGAAAGGGTTATGAACCAGCACAGCACCGAACCTTATGTCAATGTTTTAGTCCAGAAGTTGCGGGTGCGCCTCGGCGCACCATAAATCACGTCCGCAGGATGCACAATGCACACCTTACTGATATAGATAAAAAGCCCAACTATTTATTACCTAAGTCATATTTAAAAAGTAATAAATTATGATTTGCAGTTCCTAATTAAATCTCACAGCAGTTACGTACCTAGTAAATAAAGCGGGTTTGAAAAAGATAATCGAAAGCCTTAAGGAAGTATTTTCGTTCATCAAACCCGGTTTCTGTGCCTAAAACAGTTTCACCCAAAACTCCGAAATCAAAACTATTAAGACTCCCGTCCACTCGCCCACTTGTCTCGCCATTTCACCGTACCTTCCGAAACTAAAACCCAGCGGCGACAAACCAGATTTTCTCGCAGCGGCGACAGTCCTTCCCGTAGCAGCGCATACTTATAAGAAATCAACTTCCCGGCACTTTCATTAAAAGGAATTTCCCCAAACCAAGTATTAGTATTGATATACTCCAACGGGAAACCCTTACTAATATCCCAATTCCCCAGTTCAGGACAATCTCCAATCACCACAATTCTTTCCCCAGGCTGAGTTCTAACGCTGTTAAGCTGCGCCCGCACAATAGTTTTCGCCTTAACTCGCTCGCCGACGCGGCTAAAAATCATTACTTCCTGCGAACCCAACTCAAGGTTGTACAGCATCCCGTCTTTAACTTCAAACTTGCGGCGCGATAAAACCTCCGTATGCTCTCCATCAGGCAGCTCAGTATCAACCTCTTCAATTGTTGTAACAGAACTGCCACGATTCATCGCTACAAACACCACGGAATCGCGATAGCGGCGCACGTAACAATAAACATCAGGAGTTAGATATTTTTGCCACTGACTCCCCATCGAAATAGCTGGATTCAGTCGCCGCAATCCAGACAGCAACCGCACATCTCGGTAAATCGGCGCATCAGTATTCCACTTTTCCATCATGGGGCGGTTGTAGGGGTCATTTCCCCCATCTGTATCATCGTGCAGATACTGTTCAGTGCCGTAATAAATGCAGGGAATACCGCGAGTCGTCATAATTAAACATATCGCCAAATGCAGCATTTCTGGATCGGGATTCAACGACTGAAACCTCGGCATATCGTGGTTGTCAATAAAAGTAATCAACTCCGTCGCCCCGTAGTAGCGGTGATCCAAATTCAGGACATCTTGGACCAACTTAAATCCCGCCTCCGCACCCTTCCCCAATACTTCTCGAATTGCCACGCACAGACCAAAATCTAAAATAGTCATCCCCGACTCGTTGACAAATTCCACAGAACGATCGTTTCTAGGGTCGCTGTAAATCCATTCGCCAAAAATGAAAACATCAGGTCTGTGTGTTAAAATGTCAGCATTAAATTCCTGCCAAAACCAAATAGGCATATGCTTGACTGTATCAACCCGCAAAGCATCAACACCTCTGTCCAGCCATTGTTTAATTGCTGACTTAATATAATTGCGGTATGCAATATTGTTTTCGTTGAAAGTTGCTAAACCCGACAGTTCGCAGTTTTGAACTTGCCATTCATCTTCCCAGTTTTTGACTTCGCCGTAGTGGTGATACCAGTTATCTTCATCGTCGTTAAAGTCAGCTATTTTTACGCCGTCGTCGTAGAGTTCCCCTTTTTTACCGCTAAAATCAGGGTTGCTGTGATTGCAGACAATATCGAGCACGAGTTTCATGTTTCGCTGGTGCAACTCATATACTAATTTGTCAAATACCGTATCTTTACTTTCTTGTGTTTGGTTAATAGAAGGATTGTCGCCTGTGGCAATAAAGCGGGGATTTAGTCGCTTGAAATCTTTAGTCCAGTAGCCGTGAATTGCTGCTTGTTCGACAAATAATGCTTCAACTTGCTCGAACAGTGGAGTCAGCCAAACTGCGGTAACTCCCATATCTTTTAAGTAATCGAGTTTGTCGATAACTCCCTGCAAGTCGCCGCCCCAATATTTGCCCCAATCTTTCCCTTCTGGATCGTAAAGTTCTGGGTTGGGGCCTTCGTTATTTGCGGGGTCGCCGTCGTAAAAGCGATCGACTACAATGAAATAAATTGTTTCTTGTCGGAATTCAATGTCTCTGGTGTAGAGGAATTCTAAATCGATTTCGCTTTCTGGCTTAACTTCTTCTAGCAGAGACTCAATTTTTTCTTCGGGTTCGCTAACTTCGTATTGAGAGGAAGTTTGATTGGGAGTGACTGATGTCATGAGATGTATTTTTTTATATTGTAAGATTGGTCAGTTATTCGGAGCTAGAGTCGGAGATAGCTTTCCCCTCTGACTGACTTTTACAGCATCATACGGAATTTCCTGGTTTAATGAAATCTTCCTTTAGAGAGAGGGCAGACTCATCCTTGAGTATTATGTCGATGAGAGTTAATATTTGGCTTCATTCTCAATCAAAGGGGCAGAGACTCAAAAACCTGTGCTACCAGGCTGATCCTAGTAGCGAGAAAATGTGTACTAATTGTGCGATCGTACTTTTTCCCTTCCTTTCATTCCTCCCGCCAGTTTTGGATATCTTCAACGCTCAAACCAGTAGTTTGACTAATGGTTTGATTGTCAAGGACATTGATAAGTTGCCTAGCAATTTCTAAAGCCTTTTCTCTCATTCCTAGCGCGATTCCTTTTTCTCTGTCTTCTGCGATGCCTTGTTCTCTGGCTTGTGCAATTCGTTTTTCAATTCCCCTGAGCAAGACACCCTGCTGATCGACAATAAACATTTCGCGTTCTTCTAAATCTGCCAACTCCTCTGGATTCAAATTAGTTTCATTAGCAATCGCAAAGGCTTGCTGTATTTCCGATACTGTTTCCATTGTTAACGGCACTATTTCCAAGCTGGGAGCATTTTTCCTAAAATAAATCCACTTGTCAGTCAAAGTTTCTAACTCATCCAATTGTTTATTGAATTTTGGCAATTCGATAAATATTAGTTCAATCTCTGGCTCGACATCATCAAATAAACGCTTTTGCTCCTTAAACACAAAATTAGAGATTACTTCTTGGTCATCATCAAACATTTGAAAATCAGTAATTGTCAAAGCAATTACAGGTTTTAACTTAAAGTAACCTTGACCGCGAATCAGTTGAAAAGAACGATCGCGCTACATCCACCCCAACCCTAGCTAACTACAGCCACCGCAGACTCTGGAACCTGAGAATGCTCCACCCGAAAAACATTCGCGCTCAAATTAGCAACAATTTGTTTCCCCTGCTGCGTCAGTTCCAAATAGCCGATCGCATCCTTCACATACCGATAAACCACATTCCAATAAAACTTGGGATAACCATCCCGCAACTCCCCCGGATTTTGATAGCCCAAAACCCGATTTTGCCCAATTTCCTCAAACTCGTAAAACAGCGCCGCAATCTTTTGCAAATATCGCGGATCACTCAACTGACCAATTAAATCAGCAGCCCGAACTAAACCAGGATAATTTACAGTATCTTGATAATCTTCATTTGCAGGAACTGGAAAACGAGTCAGCTCAATATTATGCTTAACCAGCTCAGCATCAATCAGTTTGTGACCGCCAAAACGCTCGTCAATAAACATTTTTCCGCGATCGACATGATAAGGCATCAAACTAGCATCCGTCGCCCCCGGAGGCAGCGTTAATTTCAGGTCGCCTATTCCCGTCGCATACAGTCCCAAATCTCTTCTATCTTGTCGGCAAACACCTTTAACATACCCGATATCGTGACATAGCAAAGCAATGTGGAAGTGCAGCCAATCTTCGCAGGAAACACCCCCTTCGCGGATGTGCTTCCCACCCAGAATTGCTTGTCCCACCAAGGTCACTAAAATAGTGTGTTCGACATTATGGTAAAGAGCATCGCTATTAGCAATATTTTCTAAAGCCATACTCGCCACCCAAGCAATAATTTCGCCATAGTCAGATTTAAACCCGCCATAAGTGTGGCGGTAGCCTTCAATCAGGCGATTGACAAAAGCCTTAATCAGCAGTTCAGTTGCGTTAAACATATTCACTTCCCTGAGCCCATGTAGATTATTAAATTATTTTTATAGTTATTGTTTTTGCTGCTACAGTTAGATGTTATTTTTGGCTTAAGCGCCACGATGAATACCCACTCCTATCGACAGGCATCCATTGATATTATCAACAATTATGGCTTAAATTATGGCTCTCGCAACTACCAGAGCGACAGACCCCATAAAGAATTGATATCAATGGGCGATCGAGGTATGACACCCCTCAATTAGCTACGGCGTTACATCTTCCCCGTATAGGTTAGGAAAAAACGAGGGCGATCGAAAACGCAACCGCGCTAATTCCTCATACACAGGATTAAGCTTGCACATAGGCGGTATGTGGAAAAGATGGTGTCCCTATAACGGAATATCTCTCTCAAAAGGACACCGTGCGGGTATAAGTTGGCACACCACTGAGTTACTTGTGGCTCTCCCACGGCAATGCTATCAAGCCACTGTCGCACTTGTTGCACGAGGCGATCGCAAAAAGTTAAGTCTTGGCACTGATTTTCTGGGAAAATACTTGTAGTCAAGTTCATGATTGATCTCAGTAATCATTACTAACAAAAACTTATGAATAACCCGACTTAATCCTCAACGAAACCCACTGTTAATCCGGTGACGTGAATAAGTTTGATTAGTGACACTCACAGTCGCAAAATGTGATGCAAAGAGCTAGCATTTGTGATTTAAAACTCGCTAAAGTGTGAGACAGATCACGCCCTCTGTTCCCTACAAAATGTATATTTAGATAGATGGCAAGAAAATAAGACAGAATAACTGGCAGCCCTCCCTCGCAGCTCCCCTCTCCCATCATCTGCGATCTACGACTCTGTATACTTACTAATATAAGGTTTCAGGCAATGATTAAACAAAAACATAAATATGCCGACCTTGCTCAACTCCCCCACACAGATACCGTGCTCCAAAAACTCCCTGTAGAAGTTAAAGAATGGGCCCAAAGCTTACCTTGGAACCAACGGCGCTATGTCTTGTCCCTCTGCTACATATTGTGTGCATCTACTCCCGACTTGCAAGCAGAATTTTTAGATAATTATACAGCCGACGGTTTAGTCTCAAAAATGTTTGAAGATGTAGATACTCTACACCGAGTCAAAGAGTATTTAATCAGATTTCGGGTCAAAAAAGAATTAAACGAATCAGATTTAAGAAGCTACATCAAACAATTTTATATCCACTCAGCTCAACAATCGCTCCGAGAAACTGACCAATATTTAGAATCAGCACTCCGCTTCGTCTTGAGTACAGAAGAACGTAATAATGTTTTTAACTACATTTTGGGCTTTGAATTTATTAAAATTGTGTTTCAAATGAGCTGGTTGCAACACGAAAGATTAGCGAGACTGCAAAAAAATCAGTCGCAGTTTATTGAAACCTACATCAAGCCGATTCAACACGCACACAGAATTAATGGCATAATTCTCCCGAAAGATGAGAGAATCTTTTTTGCCAGACGCACCTATTACGTTCAACTACCTAACATTTCCTACAGAAGGCTAATTGAGTTAGTCATGGCAACTTTTACTACAGAAATGGTGAGTAATTGCGGATTTTCTATCAGTCGCCACTCTCAAGCTCTGCGTTTTGACTGCGATTACATTTATGATCCAGAACCAGAAGAAGAAAGATTTCCTACTGACTTGCAATTTATTCATTAACTTGACTTAGTAATGTGTACCATAAGTTGCTTTTTTCTCTTTACTTTTAGTTGCACTTTGGACACAGTAGAATTTTTAAAGCAGGGGACTTCTAGTCGGCAAGTTAAAACTGAATTTTTCAGCCTGATTTTATATAAAATAGGAGGGCCGTATCAATTAACTTTCCGCTTGCATTTCTTCAATGTCAAACCAGCTAACTATTACTCCCGCTAGCGGAATCGCCAGAAATATACCTAAAAGTCCTGCTGATCTTGCCCCAACTAACAGTGCAAAAAATACCACTACCGGATTGAGGTTAAGGGAATTTTGCATTAGTCTGGGATGAATAAGGTTGTCTTGAATTTGCTGCAAAACAATGCAAGCTGCCAATACTTTTAAAGATAGCCACACATTTTGAGACAATACAATAAAACACACTAAGCTAATTCCCAGCGTCGCTCCGATCCCCGGAACTAAATCAAACAATCCGATAATAAATGCTAAAATTAAAGGAAATCTCACATCTAACAGTAGGAAAATTCCAAAGCTAGCAGTTGTCAAAAATAACATTAACAGAATTTGTGCCTGAAAAAATCCTAAAAAGTTTCGCTCAATTGTTAAACTTAAACGCCTGTGCAGGTGTCGGGGTATAAATTTGAGAACTAACAGCCACAGCCTCTCTCCATCAAGTAACATGAAAGAAGCCACTACCATAATTAATATTAAATTCAATAAATTGGTTAAAAATACTTGTAAGAAAGCAATACTCCAAACAACTCCAGATAAAGCTTGATTTCGCAGTTGTTCCTCAATAACTCGCAGGTTAACTTGCAGGTTTCTCGCCCGCAGGAATGCTTCGATGCGCTCAGACAGAGGTGCCAGAGCATTCACAAATTCAGTCAGGCTGTCAATTAATTGCTGTCCTTGAGATAAAAGAGTGACCCCTACGGTGACGGTGAGACCGCCAAAAACTAAAAGGGTGAGCAGGACAACGAAGGCGACAGCTAAACTTCGCGGTAAAAATCTCTGGAGAGTTCGCACTGGATAGTTGAGCAAAAAAGCCACGAGTGCAGCAATGGTGAAAACCGCGACTGCTGTTTCAAAGTAAGCTAAAAGTTGCAGTCCAGCCCAACCAGAAGCAAATAAAAGCAAAAACCGGACTAAGGCTAAATTGCTTAGCATATTCCAAAAATTGGGAGGGGTTTTTTCTTGCTCTTTCACAGGGATTTTTAGGGGTTAATAGTATAGCTCAAAAATATTGCAGAGCCCTCTTTTAGAATCGCATCTAAGATCTATCTGCGGCTATCCCCCTCAAGACAGAAAACAGATGTCGAACTGAGGCAGGAGTGGGTTCTATTCACCATAAGTTCGATCGTAACCAATGCCGAATGAAACAGGCCCGCGATCAAACAAACAGCATTTTTGACTCTCAAACCGCCTCGGAAACTCTTTGCCAGGGGAGTATTTGTCGTGGCAGGCCCTCAACTAGGAAACAAACGCCCAACCTAGCGGACGCCGAAAAATCCGGTTTCAGTGCCAGTGGCGAAAAATTTCAACTCTGCCCCGTGGAAGATAGTATGAACAGGTCAATTTTTGGGATACTAGAAACTAGCACTCAACTTAGCTGAGGAACAAACGTGCTGCTATCAAAAGGCTTTGAAGTAGAAATGTATACCGGCACTCCCGAAGGTGAGGTTGTCGGTCTATCCGATCGCATAGTTGCCGATCTAGAGGGATTTGTCCGGGAGCCTGATAGCCGCAATGTGGAGTACACGACCGCCCCGCTGTGCAGCTACGATCGCCTGTTGTGTGCCTTAGTCAAGCCACGAGTTCGGCTGCGCGAGTATTTAAAACAATTGGGCGACTATACCTTGCTGCCGGGAAGTACCTTGTCTCTCGGAGGGAGCGATCGATTTTACCGATCCGATCCCAACAACCCCTACCATACCTACATCGAGCACACCTACGGCACCAAAGTCGTCACCGCCAGCATTCACATCAACATCGGCATCTCCCAACCAGAAATGCTGATGCGCGCCATCCGCCTCGCCCGCGTTGAAGCACCGCTATACCTTGCCTTGAGCGCCTCTTCCCCCTTCCTAGACGGCGAAGTGACGGGCTATCATTCGACTCGGTGGGGTTTGTTTCCCAAAACTCCCGCCATCGTTCCCCTGTTTGAAAGTCACAAACATTACATTCAGTGGACTGAAGAACAGCTAGAACTCGGTACTATGCAAAACGTCCGCCATTTGTGGTCTGCAGTGCGACCAAATGGCGATCGTCGCCCCTACTGTCTCAATCGCCTCGAACTGAGAATTTGCGACCTCGAAGTCAATCCTCTGGCTTTGTTGGCCATTACTGCCTTACTAGAAGCTCGCATCTGGCAGATGATGGAAGACCCCAGCTTAGACCCTTTAGATCTCAGCACCTTGCCTGCGGCCACCCGCAACGAAGACTTAGTTGCCCTCACAGACGCCAACGAAATTGCTGCATCCCGGCAAAGTTTGGATGCCGAACTCACCCACTGGCAAGACGGCAGAACTATTCTGGCACGAGATTGGATTGAGGAAATTTACCGCGAAGTGTGGCCTATAGCCAAAAAACGCGGCTTTAGTTGCTTTCTCTCGCCACTCAAAAAGATTCTCCGGGAAGGCAACACGGCCCAGCAGTGGTTGAAGCTACACGAGGGCGGTTCCGACACTCGCAGTATTATTCTGCAAGGGATTCAGGGTATGGCTCAGCAAGAATGGGAGCTTGAAGACAACTTGTGCGCCCAGTTAGTTGCCTGAACTACCCGCCGTTATTATAACGGGGGCTTTCACTAGCCCCCTGGCTATGCGTACTCAGCCAATACAAATAGCCCGAACCTCCCGGTCAATCGATTTTAGATTTTAGATTTTAGATTGACCCCACGGATAAATTCGGGGGCTTGTGTATCGGAAACAGGTTTTTTATTTCTGGACGGATGAATCCGGGGGCTTATATCCTGGATGCTTGATTGTCAAAAGTTGCAGATCGCCGTCGAAAAACAAATCAGAATATTTAATCAATGGAGTTCGACAAAGGTTATAAATAAAAGCTATAAGGTATATCTATCTGTGGGTAGTTTTATAAATTTCCCAAGAGCTGTATTTTTCGCTTTTAATTAGCTTCATGCCCCAACTTGTCTTGATTCACCCGCAAATCCCCCCGAATACTGGCAATATCGCCCGCACTTGCGCTGCCACAGGCACGGAACTGCATTTAGTCGGCCCGCTGGGGTTTGAAATTAGCGATCGCTACCTGAAACGGGCCGGCTTAGATTACTGGCCCTACGTCAATCTCCAGTGCCACGAAGACTTAGTGGCTTTTCAGGCCTATCGGGAGCAGCGCGGGGGACGATCGATCGGATTCAGCACTGGCGGGCGATGCAATTACGCGCAATTCCAATTTCAGCCCAGCGACTGGCTGATGTTTGGCTCGGAAACTGTAGGCATTCCCCAATTCGTCTTGGATGCCTGCGACGCCACAGTTTTTATTCCGATGATCCAGCCTGGAGTCAGGAGTTTGAACCTCTCCGTCAGCGCCGCTGTTGGTTTATTTGAGGCTAAACGACAGTTGGGGGAGCTGGGATAAATCATTATCAACACATAAATATATAGATATTTAATAGCTGCCGGAGGCTGCCAAAGCTGCATTTAAATATAAGAAATTTGTATCAAAGGGGTGAAAATCTAGATAGCTGACATTAATATATTTTATTCAGTCCAAAACAGATTGTTATCAGCAACACAAAATTACTCCCAAGATGATTCAGCAACAAAAACAGAGGATTTTAGGGATTTAGGGCGTGAGCGAGTACCAGCTTGGGTCTGAACACTATATCTAGTAAATATACGGTTGTAGGTTGTCCGGAAATTAGCCTAAAGTTTGATAATAGGTGAGAGTTCAGAGCCTTACCGGAACGAAGATTTTATGTATTCGTTCCAGCTATTACGGTGTAAGGCTTGTGGGGTTAATTGCAGCAGGTTTGACCGAGAATTTTAAAATTTCTGACGGTTTGAGCTTGTCTAAATTAAAAAAGCAAGGTAATCTGGCCTAAGCATGATAGCTGTCAACAATCAGAATATTTTTGCTTGTTGATTTAAACTCAGCGTCATGCGATCCCCTTGAGTGTTTCCAAGGACAGTTAGCGCTTCTCAGTAGGAGGTCGTTTTTTTGAAACGAACATATCCCCAAATTAAGCCTGTTCAGGCTAGTGAAATCGACAGAGACGGTTCTGCGGAACCATCCAAACAGACAACGCTCAGCACAGGCAGAGTTCGCTCTCTCGCCACGATCGGGCTGGCAATATCGGTAGGTGCTTCTGGCATCCTGCTACCGAGAAATGGAGACAGCGCTCGCGCGTCTGAACTCGCACCGACATCAGAATCCACCGCTGAAGTACAGCCAGTATCGGCCAACGGGCCCGCTACGTCGGCACAAGTTGACGGTTCCAGGGCCGAACAGCCCGGGTCACCTTATGAACCCGCGACGGTTAAGGTGCAGGAGGGGCAAAGCCTTTGGGAGCTTTCTCGGGATTATGAAGTTGAACCGTTGGCACTAGCAACTGCCAACGACATCCAACCCGATACCATACTCCAAGTTGGCCAACAGCTCAGAATTCCGACTGCGACGGAAGCCACACCACAACAGAACGCCGGCTATAGCACATCGGCTTCGCTAGATCGCGCAGCGACGGTCAATCCCGAACAAGAGTTAAATCTGACTGGCTCCGAGCCATTGGATAGTGCAGCCATGACAGCGCTGCCATCAACCGCAACGACCCCGCTGGTCACGACGGTACCGGAACAAAGTTTGATCGAGATCCCGAATGCAGACGGGGCGATCGACAGTTTGAAAAAACAGGAAAACCGCACCACAGAATCGGGTCGAACTATGTTCGGGTCTGAGGGGGGAGCAAATTTATCTACACCTGCGGCATTTTTGCCGGAGTCAGCACCGACGCTGACCTCCCCCGGATATGCAACTGGGACAACTATTCCTGACCTCGATGCCGCACCTGTAATTCCCAATTCCGGGGGAGGTCAAGCAGCATCGCCCGATCGAACATTCGAGTCAATTGAACAGTCTTTGGCAACACCCACTGTGCTAGTCCCCCCTGCGGGAAGTACCGCCGCGCCGGCTGAGGTTCTCTACAGCGTGCGTCCGGGAGATACGCTAGATGCGATCGCCAAAGGTCACGGCGTATCGCCCACAGATCTGATCTCCGTTAACAAGCTCGGCAACCCCAACTTGCTGAATGTCAATCAACGGCTGAAAATTCCCCAAGTTGGGTTTAAAAATCCAGGGGTGCAGGCGGCAGCCTCTTATTCTGCCTCCAACTCTACATCTGTCTGGGCCGCGAGTTCGGTTCCCGCATCTTTGAACCCCAGCTCGTCTACCTCGGAAATAGCGGGTGCTGGCGTTGCAGCACCCGCGCCCAAAGTGCCTGTTGTCTCTCCCCTGGAGAACCTGGAAGGTCTGAACAATATTTCAGCGCCGATGGTTCCCCAAATTAACAGCATTCCGCTGACTCAAGTTTCCCAAACCATTAGCGATCCACGGAAGCTGGATCTTCAAGGCGAACCAACATTTACAGGTGCAGTTGACACCAGTGCCCTGCCCTCGCCAGCCAGTGCAACTGCTACCGCCATCGCTACGGGAGAATACCCGCAGCCGACGATCAGCTTCGTGGCAAATACTAGCGCCCAGGGTTCAAATGCGGAGCCAACTAGCGCTGTACCAGAGTCGAAATCGGAGCCTCTACCTACCGCAGAAGCTCTCAACCCTTATTCCGAACGCTTGAGGGCAGAAGTTGTCAGGCTGCGAGAGGAATATCGTGCCTCGCGCAATTCGATCGGCGCCAATGCGGTGTCCCTGGCTCCAAATGACGGGTCCTCGGTCAACCCGTCTGAGGATATGCCAAGTGTCAATCCATATCTCTACACCCCCGACTATAGTGAGGCGGTGCAGAAGGAAATCAGCAGACCGCCATCGAGAGCCTGGTCAGAGCAGGTTCAGAAGCAGCAGCAAGAGCGTTTAGACCCCGCTCGCGCAGCGGAACTACAACCGATAAACCTGACCCCGAACTCTTCTGGGCAGCAGCCTGTGGTAGCAACTGCTCCTTTGGGAGCCGACGGTTACGATCCCCTAAGCAACCCGTCTTTGGGACGCATGGTTTCTCCAGAACTGCCTCCTCTGTCGAACCCTGATACCTATCTGCCTAACGGCAAACAACAGTCGGCTAACGGGTTTATTTGGCCGTCTAAGGGCGTTCTTACTTCTGGCTACGGCTGGCGGTGGGGACGGATGCACAAAGGAATTGATATTGCAGGGCCGATCGGCACGCCAATTGTGGCAGCATCAGACGGGGTGGTTACCTATGCTCAGTGGAACGACGGCGGCTACGGGTATCTGGTGGAAATTACTCATCCTGACGGCACTGAGACTGTCTATGCCCACAACAGCCGAATTTTGGTGCAAAAGGGTCAGAGAGTCGCTCAAGGGGAACAAATTTCAGAAATGGGGAGCACCGGCTTTAGTACCGGGCCGCACTTGCACTTTGAAATTCATCCCGCCGGACAGGGTGCTATCAACCCAATGGCTTTACTGCCCGACGATGCGTCCAGCGCTTCTCGGTAACTACTGGTCGGAAGTTATGGGTTTTGAATGATTAGCAAAACTCATAACTTTTACTGGAAGTTATTAGAAATAGTGTTCCTTGAAAAGAAGACATAGCTAGCCCTACCGTGCTACGATGATAAATCGTGAAGTAGATTTGGCTCAGTGGCGCAGTGGTTAGCGCAGGGGACTCATAAGCCCAAGGTCGCAGGTTCAAATCCCGCCTGAGCCATTATTTAATCAAAAAAACTGCGCTCTCAAATTTGAGAGCGTTTTTTTTTTATTGATCGAGAAGATACTTGTAGTCGTTATGAGTATGATATATTTGTAACAGTTCGTAAAAAAGGAAACAAAATCTATGACCAGTGAATGCCTCCGGGTTGGTCAAGCTGCACCCGATTTCGCAGCAACAGCCGTAGTGGATCAGGAATTCAAGACAGTTAAACTGTCCGACTATAAAGGCAAAAAGTATGTAGTCCTGTTCTTCTACCCCTTGGACTTCACCTTTGTGTGCCCGACTGAGATTACAGCATTTAGCGATCGCTTCGAGGACTTCAAGAAAATCGATACCGAAATCCTCGGCGTATCCGTTGACAGTGAATTCTCTCACCTCGCTTGGATACAAACAGACCGCAAATCTGGCGGTGTTGGCGACCTCAACTATCCCTTAGTTGCTGACCTCAAAAAAACAATTAGTTCGGCCTACAACGTCCTCGACCCAGAAGCAGGTATTGCCCTGCGAGGTCTTTTCATCATCGACAAAGAAGGCATCATCCAACACTCTACTATCAACAATCTTGCCTTCGGCCGCAACGTGGACGAAACTCTCCGTACTCTGCAAGCTATCCAACACGTCCAGTCTCACCCCGATGAAGTTTGTCCCGCCGGCTGGCAGCCCGGTGACAAGACCATGACTCCCGATCCTGTCAAGTCTAAGGTATTTTTTGCTGCGGTTTAAGCAGATTATATTTGTACGGACACGGCAGTGTCGTGTCCGTACCTGCACGGGCATTCATTTAACCGGATTTTTAATTAGCAATTAGCAATTACCCAATTAGGAAATATGCTGACTTCTACTAATTTTAGCGGCTTGTTAAATCAGCGGTTTTTCCAAAATCTATTGCCTGTTCCGGCGACTAATGTTCTTAACCTGGGACAGAGAACGCCAGATTTTGAATTGCCGGATATTAATAATGGCAAATTAGTGCGGCTATCGAATTATCGGGGCGATAAGCCGGTAATTCTAGCTTTTACGCGGATTTTTACAGAAAAGCAATATTGCCCTTTCTGTTTTCCTCACATTAAAGCTTTGAATGAAAACTGGGAAAAATTTGCCGATCGCAATATAGAATTATTCATGGTTGCCAGTACCGACGATCGCCAAAGCCAAATTGTGGTTAGAGATTTAGGTTTGAAAATGCCTCTGCTTTCTGATCCAGGCTGTCAAGTTTTTCGGGCTTATCAAGTCGGTCAGGCTTTAGGTGCTCCTTTGCCTGCTCAGTTTGTTTTGGATGCAGATGGAAAACTCCTCTTCAAACATTTGTTTTCTTTCATAGACCACAATGCTAGTGTGGACACTTTGTTGAAATATGTCGATCATCGGTAAGGACACCGCTACTGTGTCCTAATTGGGAGTTTTTCACCGCTGATGCACGCTGGTGTAGGCCCATCAGCGGGATTTTTTCACCGGTTGACACTAGCTGCGACAGGTCTTTAGTAATAAATACTTATTGTGCCAATTTCGATGGCGGAATGTTGCCATGTTCGATCGACATTAATCTAGGCTATAGCTTGAAGGTACTTAGTACAAGTTTAAGCCAATGTCGTCTCCCAAAGATCGAGCGAGCAAAATTGAATTGAGCGTCTTAGCGTCGCATCCTGAGTTGTTGACAGGTTTGGATGCGTGGCTGCGGCTAGGTTTACTTTCGCCCGCTGAGGTTGAGCAATTGTGCCGACAGTATTTAGTCTGCCCAATCAGAGAACCCGCTGTAGATTTTTCTGAAATTGAGGAATCGCGAGCTCCTATTGGCGAGCCAAAAGTACCTGCCTTATCAACGCCTCAAGCATTACCTAGCAACAGAGAAAGCGTTGCTAGGCCCACAGAAACTATTCAAACCCCTAATTTTATCGCTCAAATTTTGCACTCGCTAATGGCAGAAATTAGCGTGGTGTGGCTGTTGTTTTTAGGAGTGTTCATGGTAGTTGTCTCCTCTGGAGTCTTAGCTGCCAGTCAGTGGGAAAGATTTCCTGCCGCCGGACAATATGGAGTTTTGTTAGCTTATACTTTAACCTTTTGGGCGATTAGCAGTTGGGCAAACAGACAGCAGAATTTGCACTTAACTGCTCAAACTTTGCAAGAAGTGACGCTGTTGCTAGTGCCGATCAATTTTTGGGCGATGGATACTTTTGGATTGTGGCGGTATCCTTGGGATTGGGCGGTAGCAATCGCAGCGGCACTTATTTTGACTTGGATAACTGCCCGGATTATCAAATATCAATATCAAAGCTTATCAGGAAAAAACATCACTCGCTCGATCGCCCTAAATCACTTGGGATTGAGTTATTTGCACTCTTGGTGGGCATTGGCAGGCTTTTCCCTGGCTGCGGTTTATGTGGGTACAGTGGGAACTGCTGCTATTACAGTTTATCAAGTTCAGCAACAACGATTGCAATCTATCCAACTTGGGGGAAATACTGAAACATTCCCCGCTGCTTTCAGTTTGAGCAGAGATTTTTTGAGTTACAAAAAAGCGGCTTTAGTAGCTTATTCATTAGGAATTTTACTGGGTCGAGCGATATTTGTCAAGGATGTAAATATCGCTGAAATGGGTTTAGCTTTGGCGATTTGTGGCGTACTTTTAGCATGGCTAGATTGGCAGCAACCCCGGCCATCTGGAACTATTGAAAACAATATATCCGACCAGCCAAATCCTAGCAATTTTTTTAAATGGCAATTAGCGGGAATGGGTTTGTTGGGATTGGGATGGCTTGTTTGTTTTCGCCAAATTCCGCTACAGGCGATCGCAGTTAGCGGATTGGCTGTTTGGTTTTTTTATAACCGTTTAGTGCGGTTTGGGCAAGAGTTTGATTTGCTAATGCTTGAGGCGGTGGGACTTCAAAGTATTTGGCTGTTTTGGCGACTGCTTCCTTTAGGGATTAAAACACAAGTTGTGGCATTTTTAACTCAGCTTACAAACTCTCAGGAAACTCCTTGGGCTTTTTGGAGTGTTCTGCTATTGCCTTATTTAATTTTAATGGTAAGTGCCGCCGAGTGGCTCTACCGCAAGCGAAAGTTTCAACTTGCCAGTTTTGGCGAAAACCTTGCGATCGGTTTGGGGAGTGTTTTAACTGTTATTAGTTTTGTCAATCCGTTTTGGCGATCGCTCAATTTATTAGTCTCTACTTTAACTTTAGGTTGGATCACTTGGAAATACGTAATTCCCGATAATTCCCGGCGAGTTTCGAGGCCGGCTTCTGCGGCTGAACAACGGGGAAATCCGGCAATTTTGGTTCCCATAACTCACATTATTGGTTTAGGCGCGATCGCTTCGGCAATTGACTTATTTTTTCCCAACCAGCCACCAAATATTTTGTCGGCAATATTATTGATTTTTATGGTGGCTGAGTGGGTATTTTTTGTCTGGATGAAAGCGGCGAATTTCCGAGAAAGTTCTGCGTTTTTCCGCTGGCATTCTGCATGGTTCCAAAGTTCGTGGTATCTGGGCTTAGTATTAGCAGGATTCAGCTTTATATTGTTGCAAAATTATGTGAGTGCGGGTACTGCCCCTCATCGCCCTCAGTGGAGTTTGCTCTGGCTGGCGACTCCTTTGGCATTGACTGGTGTTGCTAAATATACTGAGAGTCCTCACAAACAAGTTGCCAGTACCTTTAGTGCGATCGCCCTAATATTTGCACAATTTATAATTTTTATTTTTCCGGGATATCGGTTAATTGGTTTGGGCTTGGCAGCCGGATTAATGTTGGTTAATACTTACTATTTAGTCGAATTGCCAGCGGCTGTAATTGAAGTGGGATTTAGCTTGAGTTTCGTAGCTGCGGTGATTGATCAATTAGGTTTTGTGTCTGGTTGGCTTTGGGGAATTGCTGGGGCGATCGCTCTTTTGTCTCTGTGGTTGCTTCGCAGCAGAATAGTTCGTTTTTCCAACCGTTTGTCTGAGCCTTCTCAATTAGGTAAAATTTACGAGCAAGCTTTAGATGGATGGGCAATCTTACTGGCAAGCTTACTATTAACAACTATTACTTTTTATTCCTATGAACTCTACGCAGGCAGTACCTTGAGTTCCCCGCCCTATGTTGAAGTTTTGGCTGCTATTTTGGTAATAATTGCTGCGATAATTTTCCGAAGTTTACGCCAACTTTCCCCTTTGGCAATTTATGCCTTGGCTTGGAGTTTGGAGTTGTTGACAGCAGTGGGTTTGAGTTTTGTCGATCGCACTACGATTAATTTGGCAGTTGCTAATATCGCTCTCGGGTTGTCTACGCAATTATTTGGCGATGTGTGGCGGCGCCACCACCCCGATCCAACAATTTTACCTAGCATTCATTTTATACCTTTGGTTTACGGCGTATTGGGTTTAACTTTCCGATCGCACACTTTGACGAATTGGACTGGTTTAACTGTGTTGGGGGCGTCTTTAATTGCGATCGGCATTGGTAGGCGGGAGCCAGAATTCAAACCTTTGGTTTATTTAGGATTAATTGGCGTGTCCGTTGCTGCTTACGAATCGCTACTATATCAACTTTTTCAAACACCGGGAGGAGCTTTTGGCGACGGCTTAATTGTCCTGGCAACTCTCGGCACAACTTTAACATATATCTATCGCATTTTATCTCCTTGGCTCAGCAATTATTTACATTTAACTAATGCAGAGTTAAAAATATTTGCTCACCTGCATTGGGTTTTGAGCAGTTTGCTGCTGATTTGGGCTTCGGTTGATGATATTAAGTCCGGCTTAAGTTTAGGATTAGTCACTGGTGCTTTATTAGTTCAATACGCTTTCTTGCAAGGGCGAAATAATATCGATCGCCAATGGGCAGAAATTTGGATTTACTTGGGCTGGCTAGAAGCCTTTGGCATCCGGCTTTACTGGATCAATACACCTTTAGTTAAGTATATTTCCGGGCCGCTGGGGCCTTGGAAAGTTGCCTTCGCTTCTCTATTAGCTTATTTCATTTACATTTTGCCTTGGGACAACTGGGGTTGGTCAAAAAAACCTTGGCAGGTAATTGCTTTGCTGATTCCAATAGTTACTATTTTGGAAACTCCGGCTAAGTTTTATCCAATTAGCTTGCTGATAGCTGCTACCTTCTATTTTTTCCTGGCTTGGGAAAGGGAGGAAGTCCGTTTTACCTATGTGAGTGTGGCGATAATTGATTGGATATTGCTGCGGTGGTTTTGGGAAATAGGATTGACTCAGCCAGAGTTTTATGTTACTTCTTTAGGACTTTCTTTACTTTACATTACTCAGTTCGATCGCACTCTCAAATTACCAGCACAAAAACCGCTGCGCCACACTCTGCGAATGCTCGCAACTGCGCTGATTTGCGGGATGCCTCTTTTGACTCAGCAAAGCCACGGTTTAGTTGCAGGAGCTTTTAGTTTAGTGGCGATTGCAGCGGGTTTGGCGCTGCGAGTTCGGGCGTTTTTGTTTGTGGGAACGGCTGTATTTTTAATCAATGTTTTCTATCAGTTGGTGGTTCTGATCTTCGATTATCCGCTGATTAAATGGGCGATTGGTTTGGCTTTTGGGATTGTGTTTATCTGGATTGCTGCTACTTTTGAAACGCGGCGCGATCGCATTTCTGCTTTGGTGCAGCATTGGGTTGTGCAATTGCAATCCTGGGATTAGATTCATCGATTGTAAGGCGGGCAATGCCTGCCCTACTGAACCACTACTCTTCGATGTAGTATAATCACATTATTAAAGCTGCGGTCGCAGACAAAAAATCGAATATTCCCGGACTAACCAATGAGTACCACTCAGTTAATTAAGCGTTTATTTACAGTCAAAGAATATCATCATATGATTGAAGCTGGCATCTTGACAAAAGATGATAAAGTTGAATTAATTCGAGGAGAAATTGTCCAAATGGCCGCCGTCGGTAGAAGACATACATCTCATGTCAAGCGTCTGACAGAGTTATTCTATACTCGCTTATTATCGAGAGTAACCATTGGAGTTCAAGATCCGGTAGAATTGGACGATCACTCCGAACCTGAACCGGATATTTCCTTGCTGCGACGGCGCGATGATTTTTACGAATCGGGACATCCTCAGTCTGAGGATATTTTACTCATTGTGGAAGTAGCGGATGCAACCGCTGAAACTGACAGAAATATCAAAATTCCTCTTTATGCCGAAGACAATATTGTAGAAGTTTGGCTGGTTGATATTAACGAGCAATGTGTAGTAGTTTATCGCGAGCCTTCTCCCTCGGGATACCAAAATATTCAAAGATTCCAGCGGGGTCAGACTTTATCCATTCTAGCTTTTCCAGATATAGAAATTGCTGTAGATAATGTGTTGGGATAAAAGACCCAAAACTCATACCATTTTAGATTTTAGAATTGGGAAGGATATCGCATCCGGTTGCATGAGAATTAATATTACCCACAGCCATGACACGGCAGTGCCGTGTCCCTACAATTAATGCTTGCGATATAGCAGTCGCCAAGGCAGTTAGGACGCTTGACGTAAGACATCTTCAATGGCATCTCGTAAACAATCAAACTGAA
>NZ_JAUBPW010000028.1:0-81238 GCF_036700965.1 Microcoleus sp. Pol8_D6
GACTAATTATGAAATGGAACCGAAAGATAAAAAATAAAGGCAACTTAGTTAATGCAGTTTAGATGTTTGACAGCTTATTTGATTTTTATCTATATTTATATTCGTTACATTAACAACACAATTTTCAGGTAATAAATCTTTGACTGGTAATTTAGCAGACGACTGAGTTTTATATCCAGCATCCTCAAGCCATTCAGCAATATTTCTCCAGTTTTCTATCTTTTCAATCCCTTTACCCAGAAACGCTTTAACGTATTTATAAATAGTGGCACACAGGTCAGTTTCAACACCCTTGGGATTATTTTTCAGCTTTTCGGCGATTTCAGCGGGACTGAAGCCACAAAGCAACCCCCGCAGATGCAGCTTTTCTACGGGGGTGAGAGGCTTTCCCTTAACGGCGGCCAAGTCAGAGTACAGAGTTTTTAAGTCCCAGCGGCTTTCTGCTTCGACGAAGCGATCGTTTGTGGATGCCATAGATGGGTGTCTCTAAATTTCCTGATGGAATTCTAATATAACTCCTGATATATGTCAGGTTATTACCAGACTCAGCTAGCTTATGATAAGTGAATGCTGAAGCGCAAGTAATGCAATTTACCAGTCAAAATTTTTGTAGGAGAGTTTTTGAGCCGTCACTGACTACAGTTAGCTACCCGACAGGGGAGTAAGGCTGAACTTTGGTAAGTTTCTCGCTTTGACTCTAGTTTCGGCCACTGCCAGTAATTTTTTTAATTTATTTTCTGGTTTTTGCATAATTTTCGGGATTTGCCCCTGATAAATAAATGGGAGGCTGCAATGCGCCTTCTGCAGACTGAGTTCTTTGTGAGTGCGATCGCGACGAAAGCTTTGCTATGCAATAGTTTTGCTTACATAGCAAATACCTGACTTCGCATAAATTTAGGGCGATCGCAGGATCTAAAAATACAGGCTAGCAAGTCATTTTGTCAGAAATGGAGAAAGACTTGTAGCTCGAAGAGGGATAAATCTAGTATTTACACTGAGATTGCAACATGAACATTAATGGAACGTTGGCTGACGATACTCTCAATGGCACCCCCGATGCAGATTTAATATTTGGACAACAAGACTCTGACTTAGTGTTTGGCCGTGATGGAGACGACTTAATCTACGGCAAGCAAGGAGATGACAAGCTATACGGTAATGAAGGTAATGATACCGTCTACGGTGGCAAAGGTAATGATAGCGTCTACGGTGGCAAAGGTGACGATCGGCTGTTTGCTAATGCTGGAGATAACTTGATATACGGCAACGAAGGCGAGGATACAGTTAATGGCGGAATAGATAACGATACAGTTTACGGTGGTAAAGGTAATGACAGCTTGTTTGGCAACTTCGGGGATGACATTCTTTATGGAGATAAGGGAGCAGATACATTAACTGGGGGGAATGGTAACGACACTTTTTTTATTGGTAAAAATACTGGGGGTTCTGAGCTTTCGGATGCCGATTTCATTGTTGATTATACAGAGGGTGAGGATGTAATTAAGTTAAGGAACGATCTTACCTTTAATGACCTCAAGATTTATGTGGGTACAGGGGTTAATGCTGGCTACACGATTATTCAGGATGAGTTAACAAGGCAATATTTGGCAGTTTTGGAGGGTGACGCCAGATTGACTATTGCTGATTCTAGCGGGATTGTGAGTCTGACACCTGCGCCTTTGCCGACTCCGACGCCTGTGACGACTCCGACGCCTGTGACGACGCCTGCACCGACACCTGCACCGACGCCTGCACCGACACCTGCACCGACTCCGACACCGGAGCCCACACCTGCACCGACACCTGCACCGACACCGGAGCCGAAGCCTTCAATCACCCCAAGTGCAACGACTCCGACACCTGTGACGACTCCGACGCCTGCGCCGACACCTGTGACGACACCGACGCCTGTGACGACACCGACGCCTGTGACGACACCGACGCCTGTGACGACACCGACGCCTGTGACGACTCCAACTCCTGCGCCGACTCCAACGCCTGTGACGACTCCAACGCCTGTGACGACTCCGACGCCTGTGACGACTCCAACTCCTGTGACGACTCCGACACCTGTGACGACTCCGACACCTGTGACGACTCCGACGCCTGCACGTGTAAAACCGACAGCGTTTGATGAAAAATTCTATTTAATGATGAATTACGATGCAACCAAGGCTATTTCTACTGGGAGCGTAAAAAATGCTTTGGAACACTACGAAACTGTAGGTAAAGTTGAAGGTCGCGCCAGTGCCCCTTCTTTTGTGAGCACTTTTAACATTGAATTCGACTATCGGTTTGATACGACTGGGTTTTTCAAGAATAACCCCAACCGTCAAGCTGTTTTGGAATCCGCAGCTACCTACTGGGAATCTGTCATTCAAGATGAATTTGAAAACATTCCCCTTGGCACTAAACTTTCAGTGCAGAATCCTTCTACACAAGAGATAGAGACTGTGGTTTTAGATCGGGAAATTGACGATTTTCTGATCTTTGTAGGCGCTGGTCCTATCAATGCTGCGGGGATAACTTACGGGTATTCCGATCCAAAAGCTTTCCGCGATCGAATCGACGGAGTAAATTACAAACCTTTTGTAGCGAGTATGGCTTTTGATACTAATATCTCCTATTTGGTCGATTCAACGCCATTTGACTTTACTGACACTCCGAGCGAACCTGGCACTCCTAATGCTTTCGGTGGTGTTAACAGCCTTTTTATTAGTGCAGCGCACGAAATACAACACGCACTGGGGTTTTCTAATGGGGTACCAGCTTTCAGTGCGCGAATAAATGGAAGCTCTTTTGACGGCCCCAACGCCAGGGCTGCTAATGGGGGGAATCCTATGCCTCTTCAACCCGCTCCTGACTTATCTCATTTAAGAAGTATTGTGAGCAGTGGTGGATTGCCCTCTCTTCTGGGTGACGGTGGCGGTGCAGGGTTATCAATCCCCACTAAAGTTGACTTGTCACTGTTGGCGGATATTGGGTACACATTTGACGGATTTACTGTTCAAGATTCAACGCCAACCGCTGCAACTGAGGGAGATGATAAAGTCCTTGGCACAAGTTTACCTGATACTCTCAACGGTTTAGGTGGTAACGACATCATCAACGGTGTAGCTGGCAATGATAGCCTGATTGGAGGTGCTGGCAATGATACGAGCAATGGTGGCGGTGGCAATGATATCCTCGTCGGTGGTGATGGTAATGATATCCTCATCGGCGGCAGTGGCAATGATAGCCTGATTGGCAGTGCTGGCAATGACAACCTTACTGGTGGTGATGGTCAGGATACTTTTGTATTTGGCGATGCTAATGGTCAGGATAATATCAGTGATTTTGTTGTGGCTGATGACAAGATACAGCTAGCTGCTAGTCTTGGTTTTAGTGACGGAGCGGCTGCTTTTGCTGCTAGTGGAAACTTCTTCAATGGCCCCAATACTTTTACTGGAGCGCTGTTTTCTCGGATCACTCTCAGTCCTGGGAATACGATCCAAGTGCTTCACACTCAACCTCTGACGGCGGCTAATATCATTATTTTCTAATCTCGTCTTCAGACAAGTTTAGATTAAGTGCGATCGTCCTTTTGCTCCAAAAGTGCGATCGCCCTCCTAAAATTAGTTAATGGTATAATCATCAATCAAATACCATTTAGGAGTAAACCAATTATTTTGAATAATGGGACAGATACTTCTGAAGACACTCCAGAAATTATAGAACAGGATATAATAGACCAAACGATTGAAGTAGGAAGTGGTTGTGACTGGAGAGGCAGTGGAGTAGAACCTCAGTGGCATAATCCAAAATCCATCAAAGCCTACGACCATATCGATCGCCATCATGGCCCTAAACTGAAACCCCTTAATTTTAGAGGCAGGGCGGCATCCAAAAATCAGCCTCAAGGCCAGTGGCTAAATGCTCAAGACTGGGTAAAAGCTGAACAAGTCACACCGAAATATCCCGGTCGTTACATTATAAATTTCAAGCGTTATATTGGGAAAGTTCACTATCCAGATGGAACAATAATTGAAAATGTTACCCATGCTTTTATTAAAAGGAAACCAGATGGAACATTCAAATCTGCTTATCCTGTTCTCAATGATGCTACGCTGTCCTCATTAGATAGGAGCGATGATGATGAATAACTATAGCAATTTTACAATTCACCTAGAAGAACCTAATGGCGAAAAATATGCTGACGCACCAGATGACACATTAGGAGAACTTTCGCATTTTGAATTAGGCCTGAAACTATTTTGCTTTGAATGCGATCGTCTAGTCTCAATAGAAATCGGTGAAGAAAAACTAAACGTTTTTTTAGACCCCGATATTTGTATGCTGCTAGAAGATGAACTCCCCAAAAAACTGAGTGAGTTATCCCAAGGAAAACCCATCAACATAGAATTTGTTGAAAGTGTTTGCATCACTCTGGAATTACAGCCCTTAGCCAAGGATCGAATTAGCTGTAATTTAAAAAAATTTGGATATTTATCTCCAAACCAGTTTACCCTAAAATCCAGAAATCAACATTTTGAACTGAATAAAACTCAAGTCATAACAGAGTCAAAGGAATTTGTCGAACAACTTATGGAAATGGCTCTAAATGGCAGCTATATCACCCTCGAAGAAAAGCAAGAATTCCTGATGCCACTCCGCGAAATTGCTCCTGCTTCGGCTATCTCGTAATTAAGTGCGATCGCCCTTCACGTCCAAAAGTGCGATCGCCCTCAATAATTTGACCGTTAACTTATCAAACACCCTCCCTCAAAAAAGTTATCCTCGGCGAGAGGGTAAATCAAACACCACTTCAAATCGGATGTTGGGCACTCGTTGCCGAAACAACTGAAGATGTCCCTCCGCATCCGATCGGCTGCGATAGCGACCGAAGATCGCCCATTGCAAGCTGTACTGCCGAGGTGGCACAATAGGGGAAACTTCCAACAGATTGCAAGGCATGAGCGACAGCGAGCGGATTTCAGTGGTTTTGCCAACACAGGCTAAAAAGGATCTCGAAAAGTTGTGCGATATCGAGAAGCGATCGATCTCCAACTTTGTCTACCTTCTGATTCAAGAGGCGATCGACCAAGCAAAAGCATCCGGCAAGCTCAAATCAACAGATGACTGAAACTAAAACTTGATTTATCGTGCTTAATTTTTAAATCGAGAAGTGCGAAAAAACTCGCCTACTGCAATGCTAATATTCATTAAATGAGAGGTGTAAAAACATGGCAAGCAGGCATATCTCCAGAAGATGCCAGGAGAATTCAGAATGCAGCAGATCGCACAAAACAAACCATCATAGTTGTGGGCAGTCGAGCAAACGGGACAAGTACGCCAACTTCTGACTGGGACTATATAATGTTAGGTAACTCTCGGCAGCGGCATTCAGCTCGCAGTTCCGTCCCTCGCGGTACAAGTGGTGGCGAAATTAATAGTTCAGGTCGAGAAACGGGAATCGATATTTTTACTGGCCCCCTCATCTCAGGAGAACCTCACGTTATATTTGAGCCAGACTTAGGAGAGGCAAATGAATCTAGCCGATGAAATTACAATCAATCAAATTCAACAAGAATTAATTAGCCAAGAAGATGCAAAAAAGTGGTTTTTAAGCTTTCCAACCGAATACCAGCAGGAAATATTACAGCGGCTATCCTACATGACCCTCCAAGCAGGGGCGCGAAAAGAAGATGTTTCCCTAGCTATTGCCAAATCAAAACTTCGCCCAACTTACACCCCTTGTGTGTTGCTGAGTAGAGGGCGATTAAAAGAACAAATAGCAAAGCTTTTGAAACTGCCGCCCTCAGAATCTATCAAAACCTTTTTCCTGTTAATCAGTTTATTGGCAATTGCCGATGCGCGCAGGTACTGCAAATATTGTCAAGATGGCTGTAGCCACTGGTGGCATCGCGATTTGAGCGATCGCAAAGTGGTAGATGAAATTCAGCGCGAGTTTCAACAAAGTATTCTTGTTTAAGCTGTGATGCGAGCGGGCGATCGCCACTCACGCTGCAGCCTTATTCTGATTTCCACAGGGACGGGCAAGATGCCCATCCCACAATCAAACTGACTCTTCGCTTCACAGGCATCTTGCCTGTTCTAGATGACTGCAAATAACTACAAGAAAAATGACTCTTTGTGGAACAGGCCCGAAAGCCTGTTCCTGACAAAAAGCCACACAGATTACGAATCCCGATCGAGCTTCAGCACAGCCATAAAAGCTTCCTGCGGTACATCCACAGTACCCACAGACTTCATCCGCTTCTTACCCTTCGCCTGCTTTTGCAGCAACTTCTTCTTCCGCGAAATATCACCGCCGTAACACTTCGCCAACACATCTTTCCGCAAAGCCGGAATGTGTTCCGAAGCAATCACCTTCGCACCAATTGTCGCTTGAATGGGAACCTTAAATTGATGACGAGGAATCAACTCCTTCAGTTTTTCAGTCAAGCCGCGGCCCACATTGTAAGCCTTATCGCGGTGTACGATCATCGCCAAAGCGTCAACCGGATCGCCATTAATTAAAATGTCCATTTTCACCAACGGATTTTCGCGATAACCGATGAGGTGATACTCCATGCTCGCATAACCGCGCGATCGCGATTTCATCTGATCGAAAAAGTCAGTCACCACCTCCGCCAAAGGCAACTCGTAAACCAGCGTAGTTCTGCCTTGACTCAGATACTTCATATCCATAAAAATGCCCCGCCGACTTTGAGACAGTTCCATCAGCGCGCCCACATAAGTTTCTGGCGACAGCATTTCTACCCGCACATAAGGTTCCTCAATTTTCTCGCGATACTGAGGATCTGGCAAGTGGCTGGGATTGTCAATTGTTAACACTTCTCCTTTAATTGTTGTGATTTGATAAACCACAGAAGGAGCCGTAACAATCAAATCTAAATTGTATTCTCTCTCCAGTCTTTCTTGCACAATTTCCATGTGCAGCAAACCCAAGAAACCGCAGCGGAAACCAAATCCCATCGCACTCGAAGTTTCTGGTTCGTAAGAAAGCGCCGCATCGTTGAGTTCGAGTTTTTCTAAAGCTTCCCGCAAATCTGGAAATTGGTCAGCATCGATCGGGAACAAGCCGCAAAAAACCATCGGTTTGGCTTCTGTATAACCCGGCCAAGGCTCCGGTGCCGGTTTTTTGACCAAAGTAATCGTATCGCCAACGCGAGCATCAGCTACGGCTTTAATTGCAGCGCCCAGATAACCAACTTCCCCCGCGTGCAGTTCGTCTACTTGAACTTGAGTCGGTGAAAGGATGCCCAATTCATCTATGACATATTCCTTACCCGAAACCATCAACAAAACTCGATCGCCCTTTTTGACACTTCCGTCCATCACCCGGAAATACACAATTACGCCCCGATAAGGGTCGTAATAACTGTCAAAAATTAGCGCCCTGAGCGGTTTATCAACAGTATCCTGCGGCGGTGGCACCAATTCGACGATCGACTCCAAAATCTCATCTATACCAATTCCTTCCTTAGCCGAAGCCTCAATCGCCCCGCTACAGTCCAGACCGATAATTTCTTCAATTTCCCCTTTTACCCGTTCCGGTTCTGCCCCCGGCAGGTCAATTTTATTTAAAACAGGAATAATTTCCAGATTGTTTCCCAAGGCAAGGTAGACATTTGCCAGGGTTTGTGCTTCCACGCCTTGAGATGCGTCTACCACCAGCAGCGCCCCTTCGCAAGCAGCGAGCGATCGCGACACCTCGTAAGAAAAGTCCACGTGTCCGGGAGTGTCGATCAGATTCAGCACGTACTCCTGACCGTCCTTGGCAGTATAATTCATCCGAGCCGCTTGCAGCTTGATCGTAATGCCGCGTTCGCGTTCGAGATCCATATTGTCTAAAAACTGCTCCTTCATCTCCCGTGCCTGCACAGTCCCAGTCGCCTGCAACAGGCGATCTGCCAAGGTCGATTTTCCGTGGTCGATGTGAGCAATAATCGAAAAATTACGAATGCGAGATACAGGGACGTTAGTCATGTTTTTTATCGAAGAGCTAATCGGCAAAGGATACTTTTTGTTGTATGATTACACAAGCAAGAGTAGAGTGCTTACTTCAACCTCTTACTGGGGATTGAGATGAAACCACAACTGAGGCAAACCTCAAGAGTATCAGTTATTACCCATCAAGTGTCCGACCGAGCCCGGATACCCAAAAGGAAAAAACTTTTCTCTGTCTCATTGTACAGAAAGCTGTTAAGCGGTTGAGGAAAGGTGGGGTGCAAATCAGGGACTGCAAATATCTAGTCCAGTCGCTTGTCATCAAAAGAATTGAAACCTAAGAATTAAAACTAGGATTTTTTAACTATGAGCCAGTCAAGTATACCCTCCCACAGTTCGTCAGAAAAAGTGGAACTATCTATCCATATAGATTCTGAACTGCTAGACCAAATTAAGCACTTGACGAATGACCCCAGTAAAGTCATTGAAACAGCAATCAAGCAGTGGCTCAGAGGCGAGCGCCGCGAAGACGAGCTGGCTCTGAGTTTACGCCGCAACCCCCCAGTCCCGCCGCGTGGTGAATGGAACGACTGAGGTACTCTCGCCCCAGACGGCGCGCGCAAATCTGCAGGCTGTGAAATTTAGAGCGCGCGGGCGAGCTCCTGCAGATTTCGTGGCTAAAGCTACAGGTGGTGGGCGAGTGAACTCGGCTAAATCACAACCTCGGAACTATTCCAGGTGAGTGAAAAAATGCGTGAGCCATTCCCGCACAAGAGTTGTTCGCAGCCTCATATTTTGGCGTAATTTTCACACTTGATAGTTAATCGGTGCAGATTCCTAATTTCTCAATCTTAATTTTTATCTTTAAATTACCCAAAACGGCTGAGAACGAATAGTTTTGAGTTTTGAGTTGAGTTCAGAATTAACGAATTAACATTTTATGAACTCATTAATCACTCAAAAGTCAATAGTAGAAGCCTAAAATTATTGCAAATTGTGAGCTTTGATAAATTAATGTTTTAATTAAGAAGCCAACAACTTTTTAAGTGATTAATCACTCACAAATTAACAGTAGAAGCCAAAAACAATGGGGACTCTTGAGTTCTTTATTAAAAACTCAAGAATCCAAAAGCCGAACTACTTTCATCCCCTACTCTGATGGACTCTAACACAGATTTCCGGCGATCGAGCCTCGCCTCTACAGTTTTTTTTCAAGAGTTAGGAGCAGAATTAGTATTTACCCAAGACGCCTCTGGTCGATATCTATCTTTTTACTGGCAAAAAGCCGAACAGTACAACCTTACAGCAGAACAAATTGTCGATCGCCCCCTCAGCGAAACCCTGCAACCCATCCCCCCTGCGCCTTATCTCGATATCCTGCGGCGGGCGCTCGAAACCCTCGTACCGCAACGGTTCAGCTATCAATTTTGCCACGCCGGACAATATTTTATCTTCGATTTGACACTCACTCCGGCGATCGACTCAAACGGCAAAGCTACAAAAGTCTTAGTTATGGGAAGGCTGCTGTCTGACAAACCCACAGACAGACGGCCCGACTCCCCAGAATTCATGCTATATCGACCTTTGCCATCCCCCTTGGACGCCCGCCAACAAATGTCGCTTCCAGCGAGCCGTATCCCCGGTCGATCGCTCCCTCCGTACTCGGAAATCGATCGTAAAGTCATCTCCCAAATCGCTCAAAACCTGCACAAAACCCTCGATTTAGCCACCATTTGGCAGCAAACTGTTAACAGCTTGGGTCAAGTTTTAAACGCGAGTCGCTGCATCATCTGTTCGTACAAAAAAGACAGCGAAAATCTCGAAACCTCCCCCTTCCTTGCCTCCGAAAATCAGCAAAAATCGACCGCTGCAGCCGAATTACAACAGTCAATAGCTAGCTACCCTTCGCCCCCGCTTTCCCCAACTCAAATCGAAAATCTCCAATCGAAAACTTTTAAAGTAGTAGCTGAATACCGCCAAGAAGCTTACTCTTCTATGCTGGGAGTAGAACTGCGCGCAGCCGAACAGCCCGGATGGATTCAAACTTTAGCCACCTTAAAACCAGTAGCAGTCGATTACGCCTCCCCCGCCACCGATCCCTTCCACCGCCATTCCGTGCTCGTAGCAGCTACCTCCTATGAAGACCAACCCAATGCACTGATATGTTTGCACCGCTGTGGCAGTTCCCCGAAATGGAGTCCAGTCGAACTCGAATTCGCCCGCGAGTTAGTCGCTCAAGTCGGCAGTGCGATCGCCCACGCTACACTTTACCAAGAATTAGAACAGGCCCGCGCCGAAGCCGTAGCTCTTTCCCAACTTAAAAGTCAATTTCTTGCTAATACTTCTCACGAACTCCGCACCCCCCTCAACGGCATCCTCGGCTTCCTAAAACTGCTTATGGACGGCATGGCAGATGACCCCGAAGAAGCGCACCAATTTATCGAAGAAGCTTACCGCTCAGCAGTACATTTGTTCAATGTGATTAACGATATTTTGGATGTCGCTAAAATCGAAGCTGGCAAAATGGAGTTAGACCTCGCTCCCGTCAAACTCGGTGAACTGTTGCAACAAGTTGAGAATTTTACACGGGTTCAAGTCGAGCAAAAGCGATTGCAATTTCAAATCCAAAAACCCCCTGTGGAGGACGAGATTATTGTGTACGGCAACTACCAACGCCTGCTTCAGGTAATCTTGAACCTCACGGGCAATGCGATTAAATTTACCGGGGAAGGAGGAATTCGCATCAGTGCCGAGGTTATTAAGAAAAAGGTGACTGTTCACAACCAGCAGTTCCCCGGAATGGTGAAAATCCGAGTTGCTGATACTGGCATTGGGGTTTCTCTCGACAAGCAGGATAAATTATTTGAGTCGTTTTTTCAGGTAGACGGCGCTCGTACCAGGCAATACGGCGGCACTGGTTTGGGATTGGCTATTTCTCAAAAACTGGTAGAAGCAATGGGGGGTACAGTAAATTTTTACAGTATGGGGGAAGGACTCGGAGCTACTGTTACTTTTACTGTCCCGCTTTATCAAGAACCACTATTTAAAAATTAATCATAAAAATTTACACGGGATGCGGGAAACGAGCGTGGCTTTAGCCCGCTCGTGGAAAGCGAATCGGCGGACTTCAGTCAAGAGTGTTTTTCTTTGTTGCTATTTCTGTTGAAATGTTGTATTTTTGTCGCAAACTGAGTAATAATACCATCTACGTGTTGAGACATCCTAGAGGGGGACAAATCCCCGCCCCTGGAAACAACGGTCAAGTGTAAGTCTTGATGACAGTATGACAGTAAAGGGCAAATAATAGCAGGTTGTTGAGCCTACCGCATCTTGGCAAGCGTGATGGACTCAGAAAGTGTCAAAACAATAAAAGTAGCTAGAAACCTAAATTAAATTTGGGTGACTAAGTAGACGACATTTGACGGTCGTAGCGGGAATAATCTTTAAAGTTTATTCTCTCAGCAGAATCGAGCGTGGCTTTAGCCCGCTTGAGTGTCAATCCTTATTCAGCAAGCCCTACATAGAGGATTGCATTTATCACGGCATAAATCGATACTGTGCGAGGACACCGGGCGCAAGATTCTGGAAACAGGTCTGCTATTAGTTCCCACTGTTCCCACGTCAAGTTGTTAGGATATGCTGCACGTCCTTTGCTCACAAAGTGCTGTTATCTACAAATCTCAGCTTAAGCTTTGTGAGCTTTCTTACAATAGCCTCCCACTTTTAAAACATCCTCTAACTTATAATCATTTCAAATAAGTATGAGAGTATGAGACTATTTAAAAATGAGGTAAAATTAATAAAAATAGTGAACCAGTTAGGAAAATGTCTTACAGTATTGATTTGAGAAAAAGAGTAGTGGATTATGTAGAAAATGGCGGTCATATCGCTCAAGCAACCGGAATTTTTCAGGTAGGGAGGGCAACGATATATCGGTGGCGGGGTCGGACAGACCTGAGAGCCACCCAGGTAAAAAGACGTAAGAGAAAGCTAGATTGGAAAGCCTTAGAAAACGATGTAAAAGAGAACCCAGATGCCAGATTAATCGACAGAGCCAAGAAGTTTGGGGTCAGGCCAAGTGCCATATCGTATGCTCTTAAAGAAATGCTGGGGGGGTGACAAAGAGGTCTACGAGATAGACTGTATAAGGGTTGCGGCCCGCATACCTTGTTGATAAAAGCGGCGTTTATTTCGAGTTAACTTCATTAACTGTTCTACCTCGTCAGAATATTGTTCGAGATAATTGACCCACTTTTCTCCATCTAAACCAACACCAAATGTACTCCGTCTTCGATATCTTTTTTTAGGTTCTTTGCGACGAGATACATATTTTTGTACCTGCTTTTTTTTCAGTTCAGTGCCTTGAAATATTGCTGAACTGTACGCAAGTGTCATGAGCAAAATCATGTTAATAAGTCGCTCTCCTTTTAAGCTGGTTCCTTCAAGATCGTAGCCTCCTGTTTTACAGTCTCGGAACATTTCTTCAATACCCATCCGCTGCTTATAAGCATTGATAGCTGCTGGCAATGACCCTAAATCTGTGAGTATAAACCACGCTTCATCAACCTTCCATCCCCCGTAGTTCCTTTTCCACTTACAAGCAAGATCAAATCCGGTCGCAGATCGATTTTTCCTCACTCTTTTACCTTGAAAATATAAAGAACTTCCTGGTACTATTCCTAATTCATCTAATTGTTGCCAAACTAAATGTTCCGTTTCGACACAATGATTCTTTTTCAGTCTTAAACAAAAAGATACACCCTTTTCTATCAGCCAGTTTCCCAAATCGACAGAACAAAATTCACGGTCTCCTAAAACGATGACTTTATATTCTAAAAATAATGGTAAAACTTGCTGTAAATTGGTTGTTTGTGACTCGAAGTTACTGTTTCCCAATTTAGGCAACAGTGACCAGTATAATGGAATTGCTCTTCGCTCCCAGCTCAGGCTAACCATAAAGAGATTAATGCGCCCCCATTGACTGCGGTCGATTGCAATTGATAAAGTTTGACCAACACGGCAATAAATAATCAACCAATAAGTAATTAATGAATGGGAACCAAATTAGTGAGATAGTTAAGTGAGGAAAATCGAGAAACCTTTGTAGTTTTCTACGCTGACTTTCTGTTGTAATTGGATAGGGAAATACCCGCGATAGCCGTTCTAATCTCACTTGTTTTTCTGATTGTATCAAGGGTAACAAGATTCCAATCAGTTTAAATTGAGCTGAACTTAGTTGTTTTTTTAAATGAATGAGGTAGAATGTTGGTATCATTATTTTTGAGATAAGCCAGCGTGTAACAATTATGCTGCCTATCTTTTTTGAGCAGCGGATTGGCTCAATCCATACAAAGGTATGGGTTTCAGCCTGGTTGTTACCCCCCAGAAAGAAATGAAAATTACTCGAAAAAAACACCACGGGGTTATCACGAAAGAAACCGAGAAGAAAGAATACACTACTACAGATATCTCCGAGAGTTAATTAAAGTATCGGGAAGTCAAATTCTGGTTTTTATTGATGAGTCAGGATTTGAAGAGTTTCAAGATTGTGCATTAGGCTGGTCAAAAAAAGGCAAAAAAATCTGGGGTGAAAAGTCAGGAAAACGGGGGAAAAGAGAAAATTTAGTAGCTGGAAGAAGAAAAGGAAAAAAGGACTTAATTGCCCCAATGGTTTTTACGGGCAGCCTCAATGCAGAAGGTTTTGAAGGGTGGTTATCTTTATATTTATTACCCTCTCTGACCAAGCCATCTATCTTAATCATGGATAATGCACCGATTCATCGAAAAACAGCCATTCGCGAACTGGTAAAGGAAACGGAGCATCAAGTTCTTTTTCTTCCAAAATATTCTCGCCTATCTGAACGATATTGAACACGATTTTAGTGCCTTAAAGCGAGCTAGAATGTATGCTCCTCCTGGCACATCTTTAGATGAACTCATCTGTGCCTACTGCGCTCAATAGTGTCTCTTTTTTATTTGAAATGACTATATCTATGTTTTGACGCGGTTGTTACCGTCAGATCCCACACCTCCTCACCAACAAATGTCGGGCTGAACATCCAGCCCGGCCCGCATTCTCCAAAAGCCCCAAAACCATTCACTTCAACCAGGCAGGATGAGCCATCAAAGCTGCAAAAGGCTGCACTCCCCGCAACTGATTCGACAGCGGCAAATGACCCCTCGGCGCGCTCAAATCCCAAATAAACTCTTGCGGATACCGCGTCCAATTATTCCCTTTCTTCCAGCCAATTAGCGGCCACAACTTATCCCAATTCTTCCCCGAACCGAGCCAAATTTCCCGCTGCACCGAAAAGCCAAATTTGCCTTCGGAATGAACTTTCCACAGCGTATTAATTGTTTGCAAATCCGCCACGGGCAAACTCTCAACTTGCGTAAAATACAGCCACTTTCTCACGGAAGCTGTATCACCCGCCAATTCACAAAGCTTGTCTAAAGTCAAGCGATCGGCTTCTTGAAATTCCTGTAACGCCAATAATTGTTGCAGCGGAGTGTAATCAATGTTAGAGTCCGATCGCAGCGGCACAACCCCAGTCGGAAAATTCGCTTGCAAAAACTCCGTCGCTTTCGGAGAATTAGCACTGTAAAGAATTTGGTAAGCCTTACCCATTACCGCAGTCGGTGCCTCTGACTTGCGCTCTAATAAAAATTCCATCAATACATCCCAACCGGAATCTGCTATTTGTTGTTGCAGCAGTTGCAGTTGAGCTTTTTCCGAACCAGACCTCAACTGAGAGCGGAGTTCGGCTGTATCGGCCGCCGAGTCTAGAGGAGAAGTAGAAATCGAGTCAGTCATGAGAAACTATCAGCTATCAGCTATCAGCTATCAGCTATTAGCTGAAGCCCTGGTTTTCCCCCATTGTACAATGGTACTGACTCGGATTCACTTCTCTGTACTCGGATGCCTGCGCGCCACGCTGCCTAGTTTAGCCGATCGATCGCCCGTACACTTTTCGCCAATGGCAGCAATAGCAAATAAGTCTACCATCTGAAATTTACACTCGATGCCATGTCAAAGAGTTTTTCTTGAACCTAGTCGTCCACGATCGAAACCCATGCAGAGAACGAAGGCGGAAAAAAGTTTATGTCATATTCCGAGTCTTCCCACTCTTTGACCCACAGCGGGACGGCGCCGGGGCGAGGAGTTTCAGAAAAGGTGCGTTCTTTGACTTTGATCGAGTGAAATAGCTGTTTTAAAGTATCTCCCCGATCCAAAGCTTCGCTAAGGATGTCGTCCAACTCAGGATCGACCCGTTTGACACGGTTTTTGTCCTCCTCCAGCCACAGAAGTTTCAAAGACTTCAGATCTCTCGGACTGAGGATGCTCTTGTAGTAAACGCGCTTAAGGGTCGCTACAGGCTCCAATGAGCGTTCGATCCGGCGAATTTGCTGAACTCGCAGGTAGTGCCATTCCGCTAAACGCTTGCTTTCCGAAGGCGGGAGGGTGCCCTTGCCCGCTGCGTGTTTGTAGTCGTATTTAATCAAACTGCAAGCCATATTGGCTAGCAGATGAATTAACTGTTTTTCTTTGGGTGTTGCCTGACGCCGTTCCTGGGTTCTTGTCAATACGCGCTGTCTGCGGGTAGTTTCGAGAGTATTTTCCATTGGGTTTTTACGAGATGAAATACGATTGTGCCAGATCCAAATCCCGAACATCAGAAGGTAAGGAAGTTGATAGGCGGGGAAACTCCACCGACAGACTCGCCTTACCTATTTATTTTCCCATCCACCGTTCTCTGAAACTGATCCCCACCCCTGGGATTAGGTAGACTGATCTTGGGATCGAGTTTTAACCGCCTCGATCAGAGGCGGTTGGGACCACAAGCACCACAACTACAACCACAACCGCATCAGAGCGAACCACACAATAGCGCCAATTATTTCCTGCCTTTACGCGTTTTTACCTCTTCTTGCTCCCCATCCTCATTCGTTCCAGTGTAGTTAAAGTCGGGACGACTCTCCCAAGCCGTCAAACTGCTGGCTGATGAATGTTGTGGGGCGATCGCTAAAGCGCTGGTGCTGCCTGCCTGGAAAAAGCCGAAGCCAGCCGAGGCAATTACCCCTAATACTAAGATGCTGTTTTTCATGTTCGATGACCCTGATTTCCGTAGATTGACACTTTTTGGCTAACCCGATCTGTCAGAAATGGGTTGATGCAATAGCCCACTTGTCTTCTGATAAATCTGCCTGCCATAATCAATTCAGACAGGCACACCCGCTTGTGATCGGAACCGCCGGAAGTGACGTGTTACTAATGTCCACGATCATCCATCAACCCGAATTTTTTGGGTAGTGGAGCGAAAGCCATCAGGGCGTCGATCCATCAGGGAGTTATGCCATCAGGGTGCTAATCCATCGGGTAGTTAAGCCATCAGGGCGCATCTTCTACAATTAGCCACCGACTTAACTTTTATAGTTGAGCGAGTGGTTAGCCTGGTACTGACAAAGCCTTTAAGAATTAAACTTTTTGTGGATGCATCCTGAAAAGTTTGTTCTGAGGAATCCCCAAACGCGAAAGCCCGGGGAAAGTCAGCAGCATGGAATTCCATGCAATCTAAGTCAACTAAAAAAACGCAGATTAACGATATCTCCCACTCAAGCAGTCCTCAGCCAAACGCTGGGGTTTTTTATTGGCAGCCATTGCTCAGTCTTTTCCTCCGGCATCCGGCAGGCGGAGCTAAAGGCAGAAGGTTGACGGCGCTGTGGTTAGGAGTTTCCCTGCCCACATCATACCACCGGGTGAATTTTAAAGTATTATTGTAAAAAAAAGTGAAAAAAACGGCGTTTGAGCGTTCTCAATCCGAGCGACTGAAAATTTATCAATTATGTGAACGAGTGTAAAAAATCAAGTGGCGCGCTACGATTGGGCAGATCGTAAGATTTGGGGTGAACGCTTGCAAAGATACGGTAAAGATTGACGAGAAGAAAGCTGAGCTAGTAGACAATAGAGAAAGAGGAAGAAAAATTTTCCACCATAGTAAGGCAGATTCAAAAAAAACCATGCAAATGCAACAGGCAAACTCCAAACCCTGATTGAATAAGTCATTCCCCAATCTAAAATCTAAAATGCTATAAGCGGGCCATAATTGCAATTTGTAACCTTTCGATCGTACAGCATAGGGGTGTAAAATCTTGATGAATTCCCAGATTACAGCAGAAGTCAACTCAACGTACCAATATCAAGTCGGAGGATATTTGCCTGCCGCTGCGCCCACCTATGTCAGGCGATCGGCAGACAGCGAGCTCTACGAAGGACTCAAAGCCGGAGACTTCTGCTACGTGTTGAGTTCGCCACAAATGGGAAAGTCCAGCCTGCTAGTGCAAACGGCCAAAAGGTTGCAAGCCGAAGGTACAGTTTTTGCCGCCATCAACTTGAGAAGCATCAGCAGCCCAGATATCTCCCCCCAAAAGTGGTATGGCGCAATCATGTACCGCATGGCAAGCAGTTTACACATCACAAACAGGTTTGATGCTATCAAGTGGTGGAACGATCGCGAACTGCTATCGCCGGTGCAGCGATTGGAGATATTTATCGAAAAAGTTTTGCTCAAGTCACTTCAGCAAAATCTGGTAATTTTCATCGATGACATTGACAGCATCAGCAGCCTAAATTTCAGTACCAGCGATTTTTTTGCTTTGATCCGGGCTTGTTACTCCAAGCGGGCAGAGCAACCGGAATACGATCGCCTGACTTTTGCTGTTATGGGAGTAGCAGCCCCCTCAGAATTGATCCGAGATCCCAGATGTAACCCTTTTAATATTGGACGGCAGATTCATTTAAGTCGATTCCAACTGCACGAAAGTTTGCCGCTAGCAAAAGGATTAGCCCTGAAAGCTTTTCGCCCCCAAAAAGTGCTCCAAGAAATATTAGCTTGGACGGGCGGTCAACCGTTTCTAACTCAAAAACTTTGCCACTTGGTACTTGAATACGGGCCTTTTATTGGCAGAAATTCCGAAGCTAAGCAAGTTGAAAAACTGGTCAAACACAGAATTATTAAAAATTGGGAAGAAGAAGACGAACCCCAACATTTGACAGCAATACGCGATCGCATTTTCCATAGCCACTGCGACCTCACGCGGCTGTTAACGCTGTACCAGCAAGCTTTACAACCGATCAAGGCAACAAAACCGGGGGAATCGCAGGGAATACCAGCAGAATACTCTCCCGAAAAAATCGAATTGCAACTGTCAGGACTGGTGGTTAAATCTCAGGGTAAATTAATAGTTGCCAACCTAATTTATCAGTCAGTTTTTAATCGATTCTGGGTAGAAAAAGAGCTGGGAAAATTGGCTCCGTACCGCTTGGCGCTAGCAGCTTGGCTGGCTTCAGACCGCGAAGATGAATCGCTGTTATTGACAGGGGAAAGTTTGCAGTCAGCTTTGGATTGGGCGGCTAACAAACAATTAAGCCAAGAACACTATTGGTTCTTGAATCCCGATCGAACTTTTGAGGAAAAACCGACAGTGGTTGTCGCACAAGTTGCAGACAGCAGCGTAGACACAGATGCAGACAGCCGCATCCTCACCCCCCCCTCAGATAGTGTTCCAACAGGCAGCAACGAACAGAGATTGTACGATCACATCGTCTCCTGCGTGGAAACAGAATCCCCCGCACAGGTGATCGAGCGGTTCCGAAAGCTATTTATCGACGGCATGGGCTATCCAGATCGAGAAATTGAAGCAACTTTGTACAGTATAGTCTCCGTCAAGCGATTGGATCAGCACTTTAAATATATCCTCCACCGCTGCTGCTACATCCCGATCAACCGCTGGCAACTGCAATCACACAACCAGTTCGCGATCGCCAAGTTGGTAGCTTTATTTAAGCAGAGTTCTCCCAGATTCGGGACGGAATTTTACATAGTCAAGCGCTTGCAAGAACAAATAGCTTTCTTTACTAAAAGTGAAGAATTCCAGACCCTTGAGCGCTTAGTAAAAGCCTTAGATAGAGAGACGGAACCGCAGACACAAGATACAGATTATCCTTTGGGCGAATTGATATGTCGGTATCCTTATTTGTACGGGTATTCTCTGCTGAGCAAGGGCAGCATTGAGGAAGACCAACAAACCATTCAAAAACTGGCATTTCAAAGACAGCGACAATTTGAAACACATTTGTCTCAATATTTAAATTATATGGTTGAGCCGAGAAATACAGAAATAGGAATTGTGCAGCGAGCGGCTAATCCCACACTTTTGAATGATGCAGAGCTGCACTTAGCGGTCAGGGAATTTGCGGGAAAAGTAGCAGGCGATCGTAGCTACAAAGAAGCGGCTCAATTTTTCCTGAGAGATTCCCGAAAAACTCCATCTTACGCCTCATTTAAAGTGGATTTATATGAATATTTAATATCGTCCGTAGAACCAGAATACGGCGGGCGTCAATTTAATGACCGTTTGTACAAGCAAATCAAAAATACATTGCGAGAAAATGACTCTGTGAAATTCAATAATTCATTGTTAGTTCGGACTTGCCACCAGTTGTTCAACTTCTTAGTAGTTGAAAATTCCCAACATCTCAGCCACTACGTTTTTTACGACTTGGTGTACAACCTCGGCGCCAGCCGGACAATGGGTTTACTGCTCAAACTCGTTCTACTTTCGGGCAAAGTTAAACCAGAGTTGGAAAACCGATTTTCTATTTTGTTTAATCACTATGAAGGTAAAGCTTCTAATGAAATTATGTGGTTTGTCAAATCGTTGGAAAATTTCAATGTGGCTTTGGTTATGAATTTTGGTAAGACGGATTTGTCTTTGGTTAAACAGCAGCTTATTTTGGCTTGAGAATAACAAAATCGCTCGGACAGGGTTATATAATAGTATTAATTAAAAAAAATCCAGGACAAACAAATGAAAGCCTTTGAAGTCACAGGAACGATCGACGAAAAAGGTCAATTAATTCTCGATCGACCTTTAACACTAGACACTCCGGGCCCCGTGCGAATCATCGTCCTCTTTCAGGAACCTACAGATGAAGCTGAAGAAGACCCCGACGATACTCCAGTTGAAGAAGTAAAAGCTAGTCTCAGAAGAGCGTTGCAGGAAGCTAAAACCGGACAGCGAATACCTCTTTCTCAAATGTGGGAGGGCATCGATGTCGAATGAATCCGAGCTCGTTCAAATTGATTTAACGCCTGAGTATAAGCGAAATTTGCGTGAATTATCCAAAAAATATCGCCAAATCCGGCTAGATACTCAGCCAGTAATTGAACAAATACAGGCTGGCAATTTTATTGGCGATCGCATTCCCGGAATGGGCGAAGATTATATCATCTTAAAAGTCCGGGTGAAAAACAGCAACATCCAAAAAGGAAAAAGTGCAGGGTATCGCATGATTTATCAAGTCGAATCGCCCGTCAGCGTACTGTTGTTAACCATTTACTCAAAATCAGATCGAACAGATATTAGTCTCAACGAAATCCGCAACATCATCGCCGAGTTTGATGAAAATGAATAGCGGTGTATTATTATTAATTTTATGATTAGCTATCTCAAAGGCACAGTCGCCGATATCGCCAAAGGCAGCAACCGCGTCATATTGACTCTCGAAGTCAATCAAATTGGCTATGAAATCCAAATTTTGCCCCGCGTGACCGGTCAATTGCCAGCATCCGGCGAAGTCGCCCAAATTTTTACCCACCAGCAAGTTAAAGAAGACCAAATCGTATTGTACGGTTTTGGCAGCGCGGCAGAACGCGATTTGTTTCGGCAGTTGACGAGTGTCAGCGGTGTCGGTGCTCAACTGGCGATCGCACTTCTCGATACTTTAGGATTGCAAGATTTAGTGCAGGCGATCGTCGGCGGTAACACGCGCATCCTCGCCAAAACACCGGGCGTGGGAACAAAAACCGCAGAACGTCTCGCCCTGGAACTCAAAAGCAAACTCTCGGAATGGAGACAGCAAGCAGGTTTGACAACTTCAGTCGCCGCCGGAGTCCCCCCAGCTATTCAAGAAGAAGTCGAGATGATCCTACTGGCGATGGGATACACTGCGGCTGAAGTCTTGCAAGCGCTGCAAACCCTCAGTCAAGACAGCACTTTGTCCGCCAAAGGTGATGCGGATGATTGGATACGTGAGGCGATCGCCTATTTGAGCCGATAATCGCCTACAACATCCAAAAACCGGGAATAAAAACCAAAATTCGGCCGGGCCAAAAAACCCATCCCTGGCAAAAATTTTATCGTTGTTATGCTTCGCCTGTGATAACATTGGAGATTGTGACAATCGTACAAAAAAAACTAAAATCAATTCATGGCTCTTACACAACAGCGCAAACAAGAAATCATGGGCGACTTCCAAACCCATGAAACCGATACCGGTTCAGCAGATGTCCAAGTCGCCATGCTGACCGATCGCATCACCAAACTCAGCGCCCACCTGAAAATCAACCAAAAAGACTTCGCCTCCCGGCGCGGTTTGATGATGATGATCAGCCGCCGCAAGCGCCTGCTGGCATACATCCAAAGGGAAAATGTCGATCGCTACAAAGCATTGATTGCCCGTCTAGGCATTCGCGGCTAAACACCAAAGCCAAAATTTGCGACAATATTCTTTAATCTTGGGCAAACACCAAGACTTATTGAAAAATGTTCGAGATTTCAGGTCAGAGATAAAATATGTCCTCCGAACCACCCCGCAAGCGCTTGCCCTTTGAACCGGCCACAAATCGTAAAAAAACGCCTAAAAAGCCCCCAGAACCCCAAGCAAGCGTAGCCTTAGAGTCGGATTCTGCCGACAAGCAGCCGAAAGCTAACAAAACCGGAAAACAGGCGCAATCCATCCCAGAAGTAGTCAGCCAACGCATGATATCTCGCATAGCGGTCTTCTGCGGCATACCGACCATCCTGGGAATTTCCACATTTTTTGTCAGCTATTTGGTAGTCAGCAACGGCTTGTTTGATCTGCCCAACACAGCAGTATTGCTGGTAAGCATGGGCTGTTTTGGTCTAGGCGTTCTGGGATTAAGCTACGGAGTCCTCTCGGCTTCCTGGGATGAAGAAGTTTCAGGAAGCACTCTGGGGTGGGAAGAATTTAATACCAATTTTGGACGGATGCGAGAAGCGTGGCGCGCCGCGAAGCCAAAAAGTTAGTCATTAGTCATTAGTTATTAGTTATTAGTCATTAGCTAAAAACTAAGCTGTTAACCATCTAGAGTTTGTATTTGGGGAGGGAATAAGAACCCACCCAGAACAATGCTAATAATACTGATATAAATAGATTCTCGATCGCCATTGCATCTATTTTTCTCAGTGCATCAGAGTCATCATCCGTTTCTAGCCCAACAGAAAAGGCAAAAAAAATATGATTATAGTAATGAAAGCCGGCACTCCAGAAGCCGAGATCGATCGCATCGACGAAGAGCTCCGCACTAGCTGGGGTTTGATACCAGAAAAAATCGTCGGCCGTTACAAAACCGTCATGGGTTTGGTGGGCGACACCGTTGAGCTCGAACCGATGCAACTGCGCGAAATGAGCACCTGGATTGAGGAAGTGCTGCGCGTGGAAAAACCCTACAAACGCGCTTCTCTGGAGTACCGCCAAGGAGAAGCCAGCGAAGTAGCGGTTGCTACTCCTTTAGGAACTGTAATGATCGGCCTGCATCACCCGATCGCGATCGTAGCAGGCCCTTGCTCGGTCGAAAACGAAGAAATGATTGTCGAAACGGCAATGCGCGTCAAAGCTGCTGGAGCTCATTTTCTCCGTGGTGGCGCGTACAAACCGAGAACTTCCCCCTACGCTTTCCAAGGCCACGGCGAGAGTGCTTTGGGATTGCTAGCTGCGGCGCGGGAAGCTAGCGGTTTGGGAATTATCACAGAAGTTATGGATGCGGCGGACTTAAGTGCGATCGTGGAAGTAGCGGACGTGATCCAAGTCGGGGCGAGAAATATGCAGAATTTCTCACTGTTGAAGAAAGTCGGAGCTCAAGACAAACCGGTTTTGCTGAAGCGCGGCATCTCCGCCACCATTGAAGAATGGTTGATGGCTGCTGAGTATATCATGGCTTCTGGCAATCCGAACGTGATTTTGTGCGAGCGCGGAATTCGCGGGTATGACAGGCAATATACGCGCAATACCCTAGATTTGTCGGCAGTTCCAGTGTTGCGGACTCTGACTCACTTACCGATTATGGTTGACCCCAGTCACGGCACCGGTTGGGCGCAGTTTGTACCGTCAATGGCGTTTGCTTCGATCGCCTCTGGTACTGATTCCCTGATGATTGAAGTGCACCCGAATCCGAAAAAAGCTTTGTCTGACGGGCCACAATCTTTAACACCGGATCAGTTCGACAAGTTGATGGAAGAATTGGCGGTGATTGGTAAAGTCATGAACCGTTGGCCGCAGCCCGTGCCAGTTTTGGCATAGAAGTTGGGGTAATCAGTCAATACGCTTGGGTTAACTCAGATCCCCCCTAACCCCCCTTAAAAAGGGGGGAACAAGAATGTTCTCAAAGTCCCCCTTCTTAAGGGGGATTTAGGGGGATCTCCGGGGAATAAATATTTGTAACTGAACCGTATTGGGTTAAATCCCCGACTTCTTAAAAAAGTCGGGGATTTTGTTATTGTGTTTTTGGAATAGAGTCCCAGGGGCGATCGTACTTCTAGGAAAGTTTGGAAATTTTGTATAATTGATATTTGAGTTAATTAGCGAGAGGGCTGGGAGTCATGGTAGACATCGGAACCAAACTCACTTTAGCAGAATTTCTAGCTTTGCCCGACGGAGATATATATTGTGAGTTTGTAGATGGTGAAGCGGTTCCTAAAGTGTCTCCAAAAATTTTTCATTCCAGTTTACAGGGAGCTTTGTGTTGCCTGATTCGTGTATGGTGTAAAGGACGCGGGCGAGTGCTTCCAGAATGGGCAATTTTGTTAAAACGTCAGGATAAAGATTGGGTACCTGTTCCTGATTTGACCTATATTTCTTATGCGCGTCTGGCGAAAAGCTGGCGGCAAAATGAAGCTTGTCCCGCAATTCCTGAACTGGTGATTGAGATTATCTCTCCTGGTCAAACGATGCAGGAATTTGAAGATAAGGCAAAAGATTATTTGGCGGCGGGCGTTCCGCGAGTTTGGGTGATTGATCCAGAGGCTATTTTAATTAGAAGTTTTTTGACCGATGGTTCGAGTCAAGTTTATACGGATAATACACTAATTGTAGATGAGTTGCTGCCTGGTTTGGAGTTGACGACTAGACTGATTTTTGAAGAAGCGGAATTGATTGATTAATTGAGGGCGATCGGCTCTGGTACTGATTCGCTGATGATTGAAGTGCGCCCGAATCCCAAAAAAAGCTTTGTCTGACGGATCGAAATCTTTAACACCGGATCAGGGCGATCGCTTCAGGTTAAATTTAACTGTAGCTTACAGACTCAACCTTTGCCGATTGTCCGTTCTCACTTGTCAAGTCCCCAACTATTAAGTAATCAATATGACGGCTTTAGGAGTATGAGGCGTGGTATTCTCTAAAGTACCATCCACGTTCAGCCCAGTACCAGTGGACAAGAGGAACTTATGATCGAGCTTTCTACCGAACAACTGCTTTACTTGCTGTACGCAGTAGCCTACTCAAAAGAGAGTAAGGCGACTAAAAGCGATGTGAAACAGCATTTATCTAAAGGATACCAAAAGGATGCGAATGCTATCTGTGATGCTTTGTGTCAGCAGCAATTGCTCCAATCTCCTAAAAAGGGTCAGCTTTTTGTGACAGATCAAGGTAAGAAAGTTCTAGCTGCTAATTTGCAAACCAGTAAGTATGAGTTTGATTCAGCAAAAGGAGCGAAACTTATAAATACTCTTTGGCGTTACTGCCAAGTCGGAGTTGCGGATTCTCAGACTTCCGATGGTGGTAAAGAGATGGACTTTGAGAAATTTGTAGAAAAGTTTAAGGCTCTTTATTTTGAAGAAAGAAAGCGTCAAGAGTTACGAGGGGTAGTTGCTATTCGCAGCCGAGAAATTTGTCAGAAATTTTTGGAACAAAACGATGTATCTCAATCAAGCTTGAATAAAAACTTTGCTTTGCTTAAATCAACTGGCAAAGTTTTTGCAGTTATCGAAAAAGAAGATGAACTTATTCAGTGGGTAGAGTAAGCCATGCCAGAAGACGCAGGAAAAAAAAGGTACATAAGAGACTTCCTTCAGCAAGTAAAGTCAGCCATAGGATTTGTTGATGATATTAGAATAGAGCGCGTTGTTAGACTTCCAGGGTCAACGGGTGAAGGATCTACAGCCAAAAGTTTGTCGGGGCGGCAAATATCTAATCTAACTCAGCTTCTTGAGGACGATCTAAGTCATACATTTGATGACGGCTACTTTACATTTAGATTCGTTGCCGCCCTAGTTGGTAGTGGTAAAACCTCGTTGTTAACTTACTTGCATGAATTAACTAAAACTAAATCAACCTATCAGAATCACTCTGTAGTCGTTGAGTTTCAACTCTCTGATGTACCTATGGAAGATAGTTTTAGGGAAAAACTGTACTCCCATATCTTAGCTCATACATTTTATGAATTGTTACACAATCAAAATCTTTTGCCATCTGTTAAAAATGTAGCTGAACAAGTTTTGAGAGATTATTTACCTGATACTCAAGTCAATCAACTTAATGGCGCCAAAAGAATAATGCCATTTCGCAACAAATTTAAAACGTATATTGCCGATAGCGTAGATAGTCTTGAAGAGTTTTTCTTTTATATAGTATCCGAAGTATCAGCCGTCGATCCCAACTTTAGTTTTGTTTATCTCACAGATGAATTAGATGCTTTAGCACCATTTCCTAATCAAATTAAAGAAACTAGACTGCTTTTTAAACAATTGATTAGAAGGGCAAAAGACAAATTTGGCTCAAAGATAAACCTGTTAATTTACTTAGTCGGTACATCAGATAACGTAAAAAGTTTTATTACTGAGGATTCGGTCATGGAAAGCCTTTTAGGTGACTCAGTTATAAATCTAAATAAGGGTTATACCAATGAATTTGAACTGATTAGAAAGAAAATTGATGAGCGTATTGAAGGGGCTTATAAGGGATATCAAAATTTTGCTCAAGCATGGCAAGAAATCAAAAATATACCATTGAATCCTGCTAATACTTTGAGGGATTTTTGTCGAGACTATGCTGGGGCTGTATTAGAAATACATGAAAAATATTTTAAAGAAGCTCCAGAGCAGGTATTTGAAGGCAATTCACGACAGTTAGTAGAATCCCAGTGTAGACAACAGTGGGGAAGTTATTTGAACCAGAAATCATATACTCTATCGGCAGTTTCAACTACAACAGTGATTGCAGGTCATGCCTTCGACTCTTATGTAGAATTACTGCACAACGGTCACTGCGTTGCTAGGGCCTTTGGGGAAGCTAAAAACTATGAACTGTTGAGCAGCCATTTAGAAACGTTTAATCAATGGTTAGAAGATGCCAAGTTCAAACCTGATGGGGCACCGGGAGATATATCTTTTATGATTGCTCCTTCCTGTCCACCTCTTCTGCAAAGAAAGTTAGAACTTAAAAACATTCAATTTATCAAATCAGATAAGGTTATTCCACCGCCGATACCCACACCCACACCCACACCCACGCCTATACCCAAACCAACTTCTACAGCCACGGCATTTCCTATTAATCTCAATAAAGCCAATAAATCCGAACTGACGAAGGTTTTTAAGGGAACCAGTATCAAGCAGACAACTATCGATAAATTGATCAGCGATAGAAATACCAAAATCTATTGTGACATAGACGATATGGCGTTTCGTCTAAAGCTTACCACAGCCGCCAAGAAAAAACTTCAAACAAAGTTTGATAAAGGTGAGATTTCCTTTCTTGAAGGTATAGCACCAAATCGTGTCACGTCGATGATTTTGGAATGGGCAGAACTTCATCAAGAAGAACTATCGAAAAACTAGAACCGTTGCCGTCAAGGTGAACAACCATCGCCAATTGCTCCCTTGGAATAAAGGAAAAATTAATATGCTGTATCAAATCAAAAAAATCACCATAGAAAACGAACATAAATTGCATATTGATTATGCAAATGGTGGTAGTATAGTTGTTGATTTTAACCCGATAATTGAGACAGGTGGTATTTTAGCCAAGCTTGCCGATGCTGAATTTTTTGCCCAAGTTTCTATTGGTGAGAATGGTCGATACATTCAATGGCCTGGAGAAATAGAATTTTGTGCCGATTCTCTCTGGTTTCAATCTCACCCAAGCGAAAATAAATTTCAGGAATTGAAGGGACAATTACTGAGCGAAAAAACATAAGGTGTAACGTATCTGTGGCAAGCGATCGCTCACAAACCTAAAATCACACGTAGGGCTACTGCCAGCTCATCCATATAATTTTCATCTAAATGACCGATTACCCTAATAACCCTAGATTTGTCGATCACCCGAATCTGTTCGCAAAGTATTACTGAATCTTGATTTAAACCCCCAACTCCAGATGGAACAAATACATGAGAAGGTAAAAGAGCGCGACGAATCTTTGTAGTAAACGGTGCCATAATAGTATGAGGACTTACTGCATTAGCACGATCGATCTGTAAGATAACAACAGGTCTTATACCAGCTTGCTCCGTACCAACTACCGGATTCAAATCGCATAACACAACATCTCCTCTTGTATATGTTGGATTTACTGATGAAGATCCTACCATTGAACCTCTCCACGGGCTAACTTTTCTTCGTAGGCTTCTAAATTCTTTAAATAATCAGAAAAGTCGGATTCAGTAAGCTGTGGCAATTCACTGTTGTATTTGAGGAGCAAAAAGTCTATAAAATCATTCACCTCTTGAACAAGAGACTCTGGCAGTTGGCTAATTTTAGCAATAGTTAGATCGTAAACTGTCATGTTTTTACCCTATGTATCTTATTCACTTAACTATATCCCTCTCGATCCAATTACCGTTTAGCTGCGAAACTCAAGCAACCCAAAATATCCTGTTGGCTGAGATAGGGAAAATCATCGAGAATTTCTTGATAAGTCATCCCAGAATCGCACACCCTACTCAAAGACATCCATTAAGTTGTTTCAGATCCCCTTGCGCCTGCACTTGCTGGTGCAAACTAATTTTGTCCCCCACTTCATACCCCGAATTAAAACCCGCCGCGCTGCTGACTTGAGAATCTGTTCTAGTTCTAACTTTAACCCCTCGGCCCTCTAGATAATCCGCGATCGCCTGTTGATTTTTCTCAAACATCGATCGCACTACAATCCCTGGAGTCGCCGCCGCATCCCCCGAACCCGGAATTCCTGACTTTTCCATCTCCTGTTTTTGTTCCAACAATCTTTGTCTCAACCTCGTCGCGCACCCAACCCGAAAAGCATTCAGATACGCCAATCCCCTCCCGTTTCCTTTGCGGTATTTAGCCCTTTTTTCAATCGCCGAACTCAAATACTCGTACAGATGTTTACAAACAATCAGGTTTGTAGAAGTTCCCACCAAAAACATACTGCCATTATAAGTGTTTCGCATGGCAGTGCAACCGTTAGCATCAGCAATTCCCGACAGCAGCATCATTTTCCAAGTGACAAATTTCGAGGTTGTTTCAACTGAGTTTTCGTCAATCTCTTCTTGGTGATTTGGCCCTAAATCCGCGAGGCTGAGATTGTACTGTGCCAGTAAAAGGGAAGCTTTTTCGGCTGCTGCTGTCGATTCGTTTTCATTGGATGAGGTGGCGAGGGCTAACAGCTTTTTGATTCTTTCGACAATACTTGTGTCTGCCATTTTTCAATCTGTTTTAGGGTGAGAGAGGATTTGGCGATCGAGGTGACTTTAGTATAATACCAAATCTGACTTAAATATCCCCTCTTATTTCTTAGTCCGCGCAGGCGGACTTTGTTTGTGTAGTCGCGGTTTCAACCGCCGAGAACTCTATTCGAGAATTTCCAGGACTGATTTAGGCAGCAATTTATCTTTAAACCAGACTACTTTTGCCGGCACATCATTTACATTCACCCCGGCTTTTTCTAAATTCAGCCGTTCGGAAATAGCTAAAATCAAGTGATCGCATTCAGACTTCTGTACTTGTGCAAATTTCTTTTGCAAATACTCGGGCCGCCAATAGCCAACTATTTCTAATAAAAACACTCGCCCGTCGGGATGCACTAACCGAAAGTCGGGAATCATCACACTACCAGGAATCGGAATTAAATCAACTTCTCGCTCTAGTTGCCACTCGGTTTTTGTGGAATTCCATCGCTCAGCAAATGCTGCTTCTAACATACTATCATAAGGCTTGCCAGGGGGATAGTGGCTGACTAAACCGCAGTCGGAATTTAGGGTAAATTTACCTGTTTTCAAAACGCCACTAAAAGGATCTTTTGTGTGCAGTGTCGAGTGCATACTCCATTTGGTGACGTGCAGCAGTGCGGGCAACATTTTCGCCAGGGCTAAGCCGTAGCGGGTGCTGGGTTTGAATAAGCTTGTAGGGCCGTCTATTGTCAGTGTAAAACCGTGGTCTGCATCGCCTTCGATGTAAGTCATTAATTGAAATAGTTTCAGATAGCGAAATAAGAGTTTGTATTCTCCTGGATCGTTGCGGTGGGCGGTTAATTTGACTTGACTTGCTCGGTAAAATATGCCTTGAACTTGAGAAAGATTGTATTTATGAAGCAAGTTTTCGGGTGTTGGTGCATTAAACTCTGTGAGGATTTTGTTTTCGTTTAAATCGGCGTATAAACCTGTAGTGATTTCATGAGGCAAAACTTCTCTGTTTAACTCTTGGCTGAGTTCAGATGCTATTTTTTCCAGGGTTAATTGGGTGGATTGAGGGCTGGGAGTCGATCGCGCAGACAAGGCAAAAACCCGCTGTCTCAACTCTGAAGGTTCTAGGGGACTGATGACTTCCAAGGTGGAGTAACCGCCTTTCAGCAGGTGCGCTAATCCCCGTTTCAGCCGATAATCCGGGCTGTCGCCTTCTAATTCTAGCAAGCGTCCGTCGAGTTCGCCTTGGGTTTTGCCGATCGCACTTTGGAAGCAGTCGATCATTTCGGTAGCTGCATCTAAGTTTTTAGCATCTATCTTGAGGCGGAGAGGAATAATTGATTCTCCGTTTTGGCGGTGACTTAATAAATCAGTGGGTAACATAAGCAGTGAAAAGTTTTACTCAATTCTTCGTTCAACAATCACCATAACTCCCCTAAGTTTTCCCTCTTCTGTCAAGCTTTGGGTAGTCCGAATTCGCCGATCGGAACTGACAAGATGGATTGTTTCAACAGCCCTCATAAAGCCAGTTGCTTTGTCCCATACTTGAAAAATTATCAAATCATCTCCAACTTCTGTCGCTAGTGTATTGTAGTTGGAAAAAACCGAGTCCAGACCTTCAATTTGCACTTGCCCTTCGCCGACAACATAACCCACAAAATTTTGGGTCTCACTCTGACCATTGGCATAAGTTTGAAGGTTAGTTTGCCTCCACTCGTTATCAACTATTTTCTGGGTTACTACTGCTGTAAAACGCCGGGTTTCTTTGCAGTCGCCATCAAGTATTGTCCAGTCTCCCTCCCAAACTCCTGTATGTTTGGGAAAAATTTTAAAGTTAGTTAGTTGTGCAGTTTCGCTCATTTTTATGTAAGGTGAATTAGTTAATATTGAGATTATACACTAATTGGGCAATTTTCAATCTTCCTGGGAATCATCCTTGTCTTTTCCCCATTTTGCGGGTGATTCGGCTGATTTTTTAGTCACCTCCGGGTTGACTCAGTAAATCGATTTGAGATTTGAGATTTGAGATTTGAGATTTTAAATAGACCTAGGAGTGGTTTAATTATCTAACCATCCTTTCGCGAAGACTTCCCATCTCACAACTAAGTTATTTAAGCTTGCTACCAGGGAATTTCATCATTGTCTTCTCCCCATTTTGCGGGTGACTCGGCTGCTTTTTTGGTTGTCTCTCGGTTGACTCCGTAAATGGGTGTCGGTTTGACAGTTTCTAATTTCTGATATTCTGGCTTTGGCGGTTCTATTTGTGTTTGTGGTTGGGGTTTGTGAGGCTGCATTCCTCCTCGGCGGCGTTGAGAAGTTCTTTCTTCGCTGGTGTCTTCCGTAACGACTTCATACAGAATTGCTAACTTATTTGCATCGCTGCTTTTGCGGAGAACTCGACCCAGTCGCTGAATGTATTCGCGTTCGCTGCCGGTGCCAGATAATATGATAGCAATTCTGGCGTCGGGAACGTCCACTCCTTCATTGAGGACGTGGGAGGCGACGAGGGTTTTGTATTCGCCGCTGCGAAAGCGATCGAGGATTTCGTGGCGTTCTTTGACGGGGGTTTGGTGGGTAATTGTGGGGATGAGAAATTCTTGGGAAATTCGGTAAACTGTGGCGTTGTCTCCGGTGAAAATTAGGGTGCGCTGGGGAGAGTGTTCTGCTAGTATTTGGGCTAAAATTCGCAGTTTTCCTTCGGTACAAAGGGCGATTTCTTTAGCTTGGCGGTGGGCTAGCATGGCGCGCCGTCCCAGGGGCGATCGCGCGCTTGCCATGATAAACTGTTTCCAACCATCGAGGCTGGATATTTTGATGTTAGACTGTTTTAAGAAGTCGTTGCGAATGTTGATTAATTCGGCGTAGCGGTCGGTTTCTTCTTTTGACAGTTTTACCATGATTTGAACAATTTTATGGTCGGCTAAAGCATCGCCTGCCAAATCTTCGGGTCTTTTGCTAAATACTGTGGGGCCGATGAGAAAATGTAAATCGCTGTGGCGGCCATCTGTGCGATCGGGTGTAGCTGTCAGTCCCAGTCGAAAAGGTGCGATCGCATATTCGGAAATTACTCGATAAAAGTCCGTTGGCAAATGGTGACATTCGTCAAAAACCAGCAAACCGTATTTATTGCCCAAGGTTTCTGCATGAATACTTGCACTGTCGTAGGTTGCGACTAAAATTGGCGTTTTGTCCCGCGAACCTCCGCCCAACAATCCGATTTCGATGTCGGGAAAAGCTGCTTTTAAATTAGCATACCACTGGTGCATTAAATCGAGAGTTGGTACTACAATTAATGTACTACGACCAGTGACTTGCATGGCTAATTGTGCCAGATAAGTTTTGCCGGAAGCGGTAGGGAGGACGACTACTCCTTGGCTTCCTGCTTGCTGCCAAGCTACGAGGGCTTGTTCTTGATGTGGGTAAGGCTGCATTTCCACGCTGGGTACCAGTTCGAGTATTTCGTATGCCCTAGCTTCGTCCGTGAAGTGAATGCACTCGGCTTGGAGGCATTCTACCAGCGGGCGGTAGTGAATTGCTCGAATGCGGTATTTTTCCACGCGATCGTCCCAAGTGGCAAAGTCCACCCAGTCTCTGCCTTTGGGCGGCGGGTGCAGCAATAGAGTTCCGCGATCGAATGTTAAGGTAGGTGTGCGTGGCATTTGTTTAGATAGGGGGGCGAGTTATGCCTGTTAAATTATAAGTGACAGATCAAATATATTGACTCTTCTTGAAATTATCTGCGTTACTCTGTGTTAATCAGCCCTACATCTGCGGTCGATCTATCAATCAAAAAATTATGTAATTCAAGTCTAAATTGAGGAAATTGCGATCGCACTGGATAAAAATTCAACAAATATTCTCCTAGCCGGATTGCCGGATTGCCAAATCTAAAATCTACAAGAGTATTGTCCCGCTGGGGATGGTTTTTAGGTTAGATTCGATCTACGTATGCCTGAGATTAGAGGTTATAGATGGAAATAGGCGTCCCCAAGGAAATCAAGGATTTAGAGTTTCGAGTCGGGCTTAGCCCCACAAGTGTCCGGGCTTGTTCGGACAAAGGCCACACAGTTTTCGTCGAAACGAATGCTGGTGCTGGGGCCGGTTTCGCGGACGAGGACTATGTTCAAGCAGGGGCTAAGATTGTCTTAAAGGCTTCCGATGTCTGGAAGCGCGAACTAATTGTTAAAGTTAAAGAACCACTGCCTGCTGAGTATCCGCTGATTCAAAAAGAGCAGTTGCTGTTTACATATTTGCACTTGGCGGCCGATCGCACATTAACCAAGCATTTAATCAGCAGCGGAGTCCACGCCATCGCCTACGAAACCGTCGAACTCCCGGACAGAAAATTGCCACTGCTGACGCCGATGAGCATTATTGCAGGGCGTTTGGCCGTGCAGTTCGGAGCTCGGTTTCTGGAACGGCAGCAAGGTGGCCGGGGCATACTTTTGGGTGGCGTACCAGGGGTAAGACCGGGTAAAGTTGTGATTTTGGGCGGCGGCATCGTTGGCACAGAAGCAGCGCGAATTGCTGTAGGAATGGGCGCCAGAGTGCAGATTTTAGATGTAAATGTCGATCGCTTAGCCTACTTGGAAACTCTGTTCGGTTCCCGAGTAGAATACCTCTACAGCAGTCCTTTGCAAATTGAAGCAGTTGTTCCCGATGCTGATTTGTTAATCGGTGCGGTTTTGGTCTTAGGTAAAAAAGCTCCGGTGCTGGTTTCTCGCGAATTTGTTGCGAAGATGCACCCCGGTTCTGTGATAGTTGACGTAGCCGTTGACCAAGGTGGCTGCGTGGAAACTTTGCGGGTAACTTCTCACACAAATCCTACTTATGTTGAGGAAGGAGTTGTGCATTATGGCGTGCCCAATATGCCCGGTGCCGTTCCTTGGACAGCGACTCAAGCTTTGAATAACAGCACTTTGCCTTATGTTTTGCAGTTAGCAAATCACGGGATTAAAGCTTTGGAAATGAATCCGAGTTTGGCGAAGGGATTGAACGTGCAGAATCACCGCTTGGTGCATCCGGCCGTGCGCGATGTTTTCCCCGATTTGGCTGATTAGATTCCCATTTTTTCAGCAAATCCCGTAGGGTGCGTCAGATCAAAGCTTGTGGATTATTAATAACCGGACACGATCTGATGCACCGTACTCAACTACACAGCGTTTTGCGATGTTTGGCTAACAGTAAATCCTCGAAACTAAGGCATTTCTCAACCCGAACAGTAATTTGTGCCAAAAAATATTACTCGCAGCCCCGAAAAAAAATAAATTCCCCAAAACACTTGACAGATTCGCGGAGGTATGGCAGAGTAGTAATTCGTGACCGATGCGGAACTGGCGGAATTGGTAGACGCGCATGATTCAGGTTCATGTGGTGCAAGCCTTCCGGGTTCAAGTCCCGGGTTCCGCATTCCCAAGGCAGAAAAAAGTTTGGGGTTAACCCGATACAGGCAATAACCCCATTCGCTCTGCTGAATTAAACAATGCTGACAAGTATTCAAAACCCCCTAGTTAAAGAATTTCGCAAGCTGCACAGCTCGAAGGGACGCAGGGAACAACAATTATTTTTACTCGAAGGGACGCACTTACTCGAAGAAGCTTGCGCGGCAAAATACCCGCTAGCAACGGTTTGCTGCTCTCCCGAATGGCTGGAGGATCACGGGAAACTTTGGGAGCAAGTTGGTAATTTAGCCGATCGCACAGAATTAGTAAGTGCAAAAGTGTTAGAGTCGATCGCCACTACAGTCCAACCCGACGGCATTGTCGCCACCGCACCCCGCACCGCAACAGATCCCGCAAAATTGTCAACTTTAGGAATAGCCCTAGAAACAATCCAAGATCCCGGCAACTTGGGGGCGATCGTCCGCACGGCTGCGGCTGCTAATGCCGACGGTTTGCTGCTGAGCGCAGACAGCGCAGATTTAGACCATCCCAAAGTGCTGCGCGCCTCAGCAGGAGCTTGGTTTAAGCTGCCAATGGCAGTCACTCCAGATTTAACCGCCGAAGTCTCCGCGTATAAAAATCGAGGAATGCAAATTTTAGCAACCGTCGCCGGGGCCAGTTTAAGTTATTGGGAAGTAGATTTGCGAGTGCCGACTCTGATAGTTTTGGGCAACGAAGGATCTGGGTTGTCGGAAGAATTGAGGAGTTTGGCCGATCGACAAATCCAAATTCCCCTGAGTCGTGGCGTAGAATCTTTAAATGTGTCGATCGCCGCAGCCCTCATCTTGTACGAAGCTCAAAGGCAAAGAAGTCATTAGTTATTAGTCATGAGTCATTAGTCATTATCTGTTGGGGCGGGTTCATCAATATCTGTAACTTCATATTCAGAGTATTGAAAAGCTGTTGGGCATTTAAATTGTATTTTTTGTATTTTTTTACTTGCACTGTGCCAAAAGCATCAAATCCCCTCCCATCTCCCGCTATCCTCCTCTACCAATCTCCCCCTCTGAGATGTGGCGGATTTTGTTTATATTGATGCAGACTTGAAAGCTAGGAAAGCGGGTACTCTCGTACCAACAGTCCAGGCTTGCATGAAATAAATATGAAGAAGTGTAGCCAAGTGCTCTCACAAATGTTAAGATTCTTAACATAACGTAGTATTGTGCACGCCCCAACCAAAACCTAACCTGAGACGGTGCTGACTGGGAGTAGTAGCTAGCTACCATAAAATTAAGCCTCTTTAAATGGAAGGAAAGCGCAAGTCCCCGCCCGCTTTCCTTCCCAGCTAAAGCTAGGGGTTTGCGACTACCGCAAACCTTTAGAGGCACAGATCCTCAGCGGGAAAAGCTCATGAAAACTCTTAAGTCCTCAGATACAGATTCTGTTCGCGCTTACTTGCGGGAAATCGGCCGCGTTCCCTTGTTGACCCATGAGCAAGAAATACTCTATGGGAAACAGGTACAGCGCTCAACCGCACTGCATCAGGAGAAAAATATTTTAGCCGAAGAGTTAGGCCGCGACCCGACGGCGGCTGAATGGGCACAGGCAGTTGGGCTGTCTGAGGCACAGTTGCAGCGGACGATCGAAAACGGGGAAAGGGCAAAGCGCCAAATGGTGGAAGCCAATCTCCGCCTGGTAGTGTCTGTTGCCAAGAAATATATCAAGCGCAACGTAGATTTACTGGATCTAATTCAGGAAGGCACGATCGGGATGCAGCGGGGAGTAGAAAAATTTGACCCCACTAAGGGCTACAGATTTTCTACTTATGCTTATTGGTGGATTCGTCAGGCAATTACTCGGGCCATCGCCGAAAAAGGCCGCACCATCCGCTTGCCGATCCACATTACCGAAAAGCTCAACAAAATTAAAAAGGCTCAGCGCCAACTTGCTCAACAGCTTGGTCGCGCGGCCACGGCTGCGGAATTGGCATCCGAGTTAGAATTGACTCCCAAACAGATTCGCGAATATCTCGATCGCGCGCGCCTGCCACTTTCCCTGGACTTGCGCGTGGGAGACAATCAAGATACAGAGTTGGGCGATTTGTTGGAAGATACGGGTACTACCCCGGAAGATTTTGCCCTGCAATCTTCCCTGCGGACTGACTTAGAGAACCTGATGGCGGAACTGACTCAGCAACAGCGAGAAGTGCTCGCCTTGCGGTTCGGTTTAGAAGACGGGCAAACCTTAACTTTGGCAAAAATAGGCGATCGTCTCAACATCAGTCGGGAACGAGTGCGGCAAATAGAACGGGAAGCTTTGACCAAACTCCGCAAGCGCAAGCAAGATATCAACGATTATCTAGCCAGCTAGCTAGATTGGGGATTGGCGATCGGGTTCCCCCCACTGGCAATCCCCAATCTAAAATCGTAAAAACCGCCGCTTTTAATTCGGTTGTGCCCACTTGGTTGCTATGACTGTCCTGCTACATTAGTAATTACTTAGTAATAAAGATCAGCAGCGATCAGATAAGGGTTATTTAATTTAACCGCCCGCGTCTAACATAACAAGCTGTCTCTGAAACGGAGGTACTCGTGAGCAACTCATCTAATAAATCCCCAGAATTCTTTGAAGAAGACGGAGAAAATGCCAACTTATTATGGCAATACGTGCAGTCAATGGCTCCCGACACAGTTTCTCAGTTGTCTAAGCCGACTTCTCACGAAGTGTTTCAAGTAATGGAGCGAAATATTGTTGGACTATTGGGGAATTTGCCTTCGGAACACTTCGGGGTGACAGTGACTACCAGTCGCGAACATTTGGGTAGATTGCTCGCCTCAGCTATGATTAGCGGTTATTTTCTCAAAAATGCCGAACAGCGAATGACTTTTGAAAAGTCCATACAAGCCAGTGAGAGACATGGCTCGGACGATTAGTAGATTCTTAACATTTAAGTGATCCAAGTGTCAAGCCCCCCCTCGCAAGATGGGGGCTTAATATTTTAGATTTTAGATTGTGATTGTTGATTATTGATTTGAGATTGTTGATTTGAGATTGTTGATTCAATAATAATTGAATAATTATTGATATTATTCTTAAATTCCCCATTTCCATTCCCCATTCCCCATTCCCCATTCATAATTAATATGTCTGTTTCTCCTGTTGCCCACAAAGTTATCGGCGTTGCTGCAATCTGGAACGATCGCCAACAAATTTTGATTGACAAGCGCCGACAACATGGACTGCACGGGGGTTTCTGGGAGTTTCCGGGCGGTAAAATGGAGCCTGGGGAAACAATCGAAGCTTGCATAGAACGGGAAATTATGGAGGAGTTGGGGATTGTCGTAGAAGTTGGCGATCGCCTGATTACAATTGACCACGACTACACTAAATTTACAGTTAGACTATACGTGCACCACTGCCGCTACGTCAGCGGGGAACCGCAAACGATCGAATGCGATGAAATTCGCTGGGTGACACTCGACGAAATAGACCAATTTACTTTTCCCAAGGCAAACGCACAGATTATTGCTGCACTGCGGAAAATTTGAGCTGTAATATCAAACTCGGTTGCTACTGACAACTGACAACTGTCAACTGTCAACTGTCAACTATTTTTGGACGGGCAGAGTAAAGTGAAAACAACTGCCTCTATCGGGTACAGAGTCTACCCAAATTTGACCGTAGTGGGCGCGGATGATGCCTTGACACAGAGACAGTCCAATGCCGTAACCGTCTGTTGATTTATCTCGCTGCAAGCGAAAGCTGTCTTCAAAAATGCTCGCGCAATCTTCTTCCGGAATTCCCGGGCCGCTGTTGCAAATGCTGACTTGAACTTTGTAAGCGGTGCGGTGCAGAATGGAAAGATTAACAGTTCCTCGGTCTGGGGTGTACTTGCTGGCGTTATCAAGCAGGTTGACTATGACTTGTTTGATGCGATCGGGATCGGCATAAACCAAGGGCAAATCTGCGGGAATGTCTGTTTCTAAGTTCAGACTTTTCGCCTGAAATTTGTCTTGAAACTGCAAGATTACATCTTGACAAATCGCCCCCAGTTCGATTCTTTTTGGTTCAATGTGGAGTTGAGCGTTTGTACCCCGGGCTGCTTGCAGGATATCTGTAATCATACGATCGACAATTTGGATTTGGCGGCGGGCTTGTTTCATCAAATGAGCCGCCAGACTCGGTGTCAAACGCGACTTTTCCCCCTCTTTCACCTTCTGACTTGACTCCAAAGTCTCCAAAGCCAAAGATGCTGCCGTTAAGGGATTACGCAAGTCGTGAGCTAGCATCGCAATAATCCGGTCTTTCAACTGCAACTGCTCTTGCAGGTGTTCTTTTTCCTGTTTGAGGCGAAAAACTTCATCAGAAAGCTGCACAAGTTCGGCGGCGCAAGCAACGGAATAGAGTGGTTTTGGGTTAGTCAGGCTTTCAGCAAGTGCTGGGGCAGACTGTTGCTGAGCTGCGTATTCCTCTACAGAACGCTTCCAGCGGGGCCACCAGTGTTCGAGTTGGGCGATTAAATTGCTGCCGGCGAGAGTTTGTCGCGGATCGGGATGAATTTTGAGCAGCGAGGGAGTGGCTACAAGTTTAAAGTGTTCGGCTAAATCGGGCTGTTCTCCTACGTCGATGATTTGAAGCTCAAAGTCGCAGTCTGCTTTCAAATCCTTTAGGGACTTGCGGATGTGTCTGGTCTGTTCCCGGGAAGAGGAACGCTTGTCTACAAACAGCAAAAGCTGTAAAAGCGGTGCGGAATTGACCTGCTGTTCGGGAGAACAGTCAGTGCCACTGGTGCCGGGTGTGGGATGGACGCTGTTGAGCTTTTCGATCGGGTGAAAATAATTGAGCATTGCCTAGCCGAGTTATTTCACTTCTACTTTAATTTAATACTTACTTTAGATTTATGCTATTGTCCGATAATTTCATTACGGCGGGCCGATGATATTTTTGAGATGGAAGAAAAATGAGTCGCTGCGGGTGGTGGTTCAAGTGGCGGCCGCCTTTTTTGTGCTGTGCCTGTTGCTGACGCTGCACCGCTACTACAGCTTTTACGCTACTTACGACCAAGGCATTTTCAATCAACTTTTTTGGAACGGCACTCGGGGTCACTTGTTTGAGAGTTCCCTCTCTTCAGCTTTGTCCACTAATGTAGTTCACCAAAATCAGCTCCCGTCCGTATCTTACTATCGGTTGGGGCAGCATTTCACCCCGGCGCTGATGCTGTGGCTGCCAATTTACTCGCTGTTTCCCTCGCCCGTCACTTTGACTGTGTTGCAGGTGACTTTAATTACGGCGGCTGGAGGAGTGCTCTATGCTCTCGCCAGACACTATCTCGAACCAAGGCTGTCGGCGACAATTGTCGTTAGCTATTACTGCGCTAACGCGGTCATCGGCCCGACTTTGGGCAATTTTCACGATATTTGTCAAATGCCGCTGTATGTCTTTGGCTTGCTGCTGGCGATGGAGAAGCGCTGGTGGCCGCTGTTTGGGATTCTGGCAACTTTAATTTTGGCCGTGCGAGAAGATGGGGGAGTTGTTTTATTTGGCGTCGGAGTTTACCTGATTTTGAGCCGGCGCTACCCTCGGACTGGTTTGGCTGTCTGCATACTCAGTTTTGGTTATATGATCGTCCTGACCAATCTGATTATGCCTTTGTTTTCTGCTGATATATCCCAGCGGTTTATGATGGAGCGCTTCGGTCAATATGCTGATGGAGATGAAGCTTCTACTCTAGAAATTATTTGGGGAATGGTGAGCAATCCCTGGCGGTTGGTGGCTCAGTTATTTACGCCGTTTTTTGGTAAGATTAGATACCTGCTTGGCCAGTGGTTGCCATTAGCTTTGGTTCCTGCTTTCGCGCCTGCGTCTTGGATGATAGCTGGATTTCCGCTGCTGAAGCTATTTTTAGCGAAAGGAGAGTCGGTGCTGGCGATTAATATTCGCTATGCGATGACTGTGGTTCCAGGGCTTTTTTATGGGGCGATTCTGTGGTGGGCCCAGCGTCAAAAGGAAGAAGATAGAATGGTGAAAGAGGAAAGAATGTTTTTGCGTTTTCCTTCTGCTTTATTTCCTCTGCCTTCTTCTTCAAATTTTCGCCGCTTTTGGGGGTTTTGCATCTGTTTGTCGCTATTTTTTACCTTCACTTCTAACCCAAATCGGACTTTTTCTTTGATTTTGCCCGATGCGATCGATCCTTGGGTGCAGGTTCCTCTCGTCAGACAATGGCAGCACGTTTTGCAAGTGCGGCCTCTATTGGCTCAAATTCCTGCTGATGCTAGCGTGGCAGCGACGAATACTATTGTGCCGATTTTGTCAAGCAGGCGGGAAATTCTCAGGTTTCCGATGTTTGAACTCCGCAATGATGCGGGGAAGGCAGTGAAGATGCAATATGTAATTGCCGATTTGTGGCAGTTGCAGCAGTATCAGGCTGCGTTTCGCGGGGAACGGGGACAGTTGCGGGAGATCGTACCAGCGATTGATCGAATGTCCAAATCTGGAGAGTACGGAATTGTTGGCTTTGAAGACGGCGCGATTTTGATGCGTCAGGGTGGTGTTTCTAATTCTGCATCTGCTGCTGCTTGGACCCTTTTTCGGCGCGAATTGGAGCCGATTTTGAAGAAACGGTAAGCGGGTAGTTACGATCGCCATTGCTTCCTTCAGTGGCTCAAATCTTGAGGAAACCTGTTTTTTTCAGGTAATGGCGATCGAGCAATTTCATGCAAAAACCAGGTTTAGGCATGATTTTCTGTCTTTGTTGCTGCCAAAATTCAGGCATTGGGCATCAACTTACGCTCAACTTAAATTTAAGGGTGATAATTATACAATAAATCTGTTAATCCTAAACATTAAGTTATATAAATTATTTGGAGGGAGAAAGATGAAAATTTTGGTTTTGGCATGGGAGTTTCCTCCCAGAATTGTAGGCGGTATAGCCCGCCACGTATCGGAACTATATCCAGAATTGGTGAAGCTGGGACACGAAATTCACTTAATTACTGTAGAGTTCGGCCACGCACCGATGTACGAAGTGGTGGAAGGAATACGTGTGCATCGGGTGGTGGTGGGGCACGCTAGGGACTTTTTTCACTGGGTGGCGAACCTCAACCAAAGCATGGGCCACCAAGGCGGGAAACTGATGCTTGAGGAAGGCCCCTTTGATATCATCCACGCTCACGATTGGTTAGTGGGAGATGCGGCGATCGCCCTCAAGCACACCTTTAAAGTACCGTTAATTGCCACCATCCACGCCACCGAATACGGGCGCTTCAACGGCATCCACAATGACGGGCAGCGCTACATTAACGCCAAGGAAAACGACCTCGCTTACAATGCTTGGCGAGTAATTGTTTGTAGTGATTATATGCGGCGGGAAGCCGAACGGGTACTATCGACTCCGTGGAACAAAATAGAGGTAATTCACAACGGAATTAGACCCGATAAAAAGCCCAGGTGGCACGAATTTGACGCGATGGATTTCCGCCGGAGGTTTGCTGCTGACGATGAGAAAATTGTCTATTATGTAGGAAGAATTAGCTATGAAAAAGGCATTGGTGTATTTCTAAATGCGGCACCTAAAGTTATTTGGGAAATGGGGGGTAAAGCGAAAATTGTAATTGTTGGCGGTGGCAATACAGACCATCTTAAACATTTAGCTTGGCATTTAGGAATTTGGAATAAGTGTTATTTTACTGGGTTCATGTTTGAGGAACATCTTGACAAATTTCAGACGGTGGCTGACTGTGCGGTTTTTCCCAGTCTTTACGAACCTTTTGGGATTGTAGCGTTAGAAAGCTTTGCTGCAAGAGTGCCTGTGGTGGTTTCGGATGCGGGCGGACTTCCAGAGGTGGTGCTGCACACTAAAACTGGCGTTGTTACTGAGGCAAACAATCGGGATTCTTTGGCCTGGGGAATTTTGGAAGTTTTGAAAAATCCGGGTTACGCGCAGTGGTTGGTTGACAATGCTTATCAAGATTTGGAACGCCGGTTTAGTTGGCCGAAGTTGGCGGTGGAAACCGAGTGGGTTTATGAACGGGTGGTGGAGGAAAGGGCTGAGGTAGATTGGTAAGAATGCTCTTTTTTGACAGTTGAAAGTTGACGGTTGACAGTTGACGGTTGACGGTTGACGGTTGACAGTGAGTCGAATATCAACTTTTTGGGTGCAAATCTTAAGAATTTGTAACACAATGATAGAGACACTCGAACTTACTTTGAGTGCACTCGGAAGATTTAAAGGGAATTAGCATCTTGAATATTTTTAGGGACATCGATCCCCAACCCAGACGCAGCTTACTGACTTTATTCACCGCAGGCCTGCTATTCTGGTCTAGTTTGGCTTCGCTACTGCCAACTTTGCCGCTGTATGTTCAATTTGTGGGTGGCACAAAACAGCAAATTGGCTTTGTGATGGGTGCATTTGCGATCGGACTTTTGCTATCGAGGCCGCAGTTGGGTAAAATAGCCGACAGCAGGGGGCGAAAACAAGTTTTGCTGCTAGGCGCGATAGTCGCTGCGATCGCCCCTTTTGGCTACCTGTTAGCTCAATCTATCCCCTTACTGTTACTTATTCGGATTTTTCACGGCATTAGTATCGCCGCTTTTACTACAGCTTACAGCGCTTTGGTAACAGATTTATCGCCGCCAGGAAAGCGGGGCGAATTAATCGGTTACATGAGCTTGGTGAATCCTATTGGCTTAGCAGTTGGGCCGGCTATTGGCGGATTTGTGCAAGCTTGGGTTGGTTATACTCCTTTGTTTGCGATGTCGGCGGCTTTCGCTGCAATGGCTATATTTTTTACCTGCAAAGTTGCGGAACCTAATTTTGCAGATTTAACACTCTCGAACTCGCTATCTGAGGATAAAAATAGCCAAAAATACTGGCAAATGCTTTGGAATCCTAGAGTGCGAATTCCGGCTTTAGTGTTATTGGTGGTTGGTTTAGTATTTGGAACTTTGAGCACTTTTATGCCTTTGTTTATCCAAGAAACTAAGGCTAATTTGAATCCTGGATTATTTTATTCTACGGCGGCTATCGCCAGTTTCGGGATACGAGTGGTCACGGGACGGGCTTCGGACAAATACGGTCGCGGCTTGTTTATTTCTGGCGGCTTAATCTGTTATGCCGTATCTATGTTATTGTTGTATTTTGCTAACAACAGCAGTGCTTTTTTAATCGCAGCTTTGGTTGAAGGTTGCGCGGGCGGTACGGTTTTGCCGATGATGGTAACGCTGATGTCTGACAGGTGCGAACCTCATGAAAGGGGCCGCTTGTTTTCGCTTTGTATTGGCGGATTTGATTTGGGAATTGCGATTGCTGGCCCGACTTTAGGCTTTGTTGCTGAACAAGTTGGCTACAGAAATATGTTTGGTTTTGCTGCTGGCCTTGCTGGCTTGGCTTTGCTGGTTTTTATTACTCAGTCTAGCAAGGGCTTGTCTAATTCGATGAAGTTTGCGATCGGTCGAGGCAAAGATATTTATGCTTTGAATCAGTAAACGTACCAAATTAAAAAAGTTATGAGTTTTAAGTGGTGAGTCGAATTAATTTCTTAATTCAAAACTCAAAACTCAAAATTCATAACTTTTAGTAGTGGGCTTGGAGGGATTCGAACCCCCGACCTCATGGTTCGTAGCCATGCACTCTATCCAACTAAGCTACAAGCCCCTGTAGAGTTCAGATTTAATCTAAAATTGATTAAGTTCTTTTCTCACAGAATCTAACAGTAACACCATTACCAAAATAATGCAAGACCTTTCGCAAACTTTTTCTAAATTGCCCGATGTGGCACAGCTAACTCACCTCGACAACAGCGGGGAAGCCCAAATGGTGGACGTTTCGGCGAAAGTGCCGACTGTGCGGCAAGCTGTGGCTGCAGGCCGGGTGCGGATGTTGCCGGAGACGTTTGCGGCGATTGAAGCGGGGAATGCGCCGAAGGGTGATGTGTTGGGCACTGCAAGGCTGGCTGGAATTATGGCGGCGAAACAGACTGCACATTTGATTCCTCTGTGTCACCCTCTGCCGCTGAGTAGTGTGGAGGTGCAGGTGATGCCGGATGCTGGGTTGCCGGGGTATCAAATTCGGGCGACGGTGAAAATTAAGGCGGAAACAGGGGTGGAAATGGAGGCGCTGACGGCGGTTTCGGTGGCGGCGCTGACTTTGTATGATATGGCGAAAGGATTGGAAAAGTCGATCGCCATTGAATCGATTCGCCTGGTGAGTAAAAGTGGCGGCAAGTCTGGAGACTATGAAAATGTAGAGGCATAAGTTTCCTGCCGAAAGAGGGATGCAGCATTCAAAAAGCTGCACTTATGATTAAAATAGGCACAGAACTACTAATATCAAGTGAAAAACTATGCCTCCTCGTTGGCCCCGCAAACCCGATCGCAATGATCCAGAGTACCGCCGCTTAGATGACCGGATGAATTTTGCTATCCACGTCGGTCTTTTTTCTGCTACCAATTCTGGTTTGTGGTTTGTTCACAATTTGCAAAAGGCTGATTGGCCTTGGGCAATTTCGGTAACAGGTGGATGGGCTCTAGTAGTTTTGGCCCACGCGATTTACCATTTTGCGATCGCCGATTATTCGCCCCTCACCAAAGATTCTGGCTGAAGGCAGTTGGCGACGATTTGTTAAGTCTTTTGATTGATAACAAATAACTTTCGGCTTTTTTGATATGGCTAATACTACACAGGCGATCGAATCCTTAGCAGCCGAAATCGGCGAAAATGTCTACATTGACATTGCCAAGTGGCATTTGTATCTCAATGATGCTCACCTGCATACCGTTGTTGCCCAACAACTTTATTCCATGCTGGAAGATGGCAATTTAGATGCTGACAAAGTTGGACAAGTTTTGCAAGGAATTCCAGTCAAATTGGGTGGCGGCAAGCGGGAAGTGCCACTGGCAGATTTAATTCCGATGCAGTGTCAAGTTCAATTGATGGATGTTCTTGAGGAATTTCAACGAAAAATGTAAAGTAAAGGGCGGGTTTTGTACGCAGATTGTGGGCGTTGTGTCTGGTATTTCGCCCTTAACCCGCCCCGACAATTTTATTTGCGAAAACGCCCCCGAATGCGATCGACAAACATATCAACTTCCGGCAACTTCATCTGACTGACAAACACGGCAAAAACCCCTAACCCTACAAAACTTGCCACACTCAACTGCACTAATTGAATTACCAAACCTTCAGTACCCAAAACTCTTTGACAGCCTTGCAGAGTAGCCAAGGTAACGAAAGCAGTTAGACAACTGCCAGAAGTTAACCCCAGAAAAGGTAAACTCCACTGCCCCCAAGGCAGACCACCCAGCTTTTTATCTAAAAAGTACAAAAGCATAATCATCGAAAGAAGATTCACTCCCACCGTCGCCAAAACTAATCCGGGCGCGCCAAAGGCTCCTACCAACAAATAATCCAAAAGAGCGTTTAAAAAGATATTGATAATACTGATGCGAAAAGGCGTTTCTCCGTCTCCCAAAGCGTAAAATACCCGTACCACAACGTCGCGTCCCAAGTACACAAACATTCCAATACTGTAAGCCATCAATATCGGCGTGACAAACAGCGAGGCCTCTCGATCAAAAGCATAGCGTTCGTAAACAACGCGGACGATCGGCCCAGCCAGCGTTATCATTAAAGCGCTCAGCGGCAACATCGTCAGGGCTGTCAAAATTAAAGATTGACGAATTCGATCTTTTAATTCCGGCCAATCTCTCGGATCGGTGAGGCGAGAAAATATGGGTAGAAATGGCACTAAAATTACATTAGAAATGATCCCTAAAGGCGTCATAACTAACAAGCCACTGTAACCCAACGCAGAGGCAGCTTGAGGAATGTAGGATGCGAAAAATAGGTCAGTATAGACATTAATTTGCAGCATTCCTGATGATAAGGTCGCAGGAACCATCACCTTAATTACTTCTTGCACTCCCGGTCGTTTAAAATTAAACCGCAAGCGCAATGTTCCCAAGCCGGCACGCCACTGCGCCACCAGTTGCACCAGCCACTGCAAAACTGCGCCCGCTAAAGTTCCCCAAGCTAACACTAAGCCGCCAATTAGTGCGTATTCTGGTTGAATAATTTTGTCTCCGAGTTGCAGTGCGAGAATCCCTAAACCGCCGACAAGTGCAACGCTAGAAAATAAAGGACTAATCGAAGGCAACCAGTACATATCGGCAGCGTTGAGAGTGCCGAAACCAATGCCGATTAAGCCTGAAAGTAACGCCATCGGCGCCATAATCCGAAATTGCTGGACGGCAATTGCTTTGATTTGTAAACCTTCTGCTGTCCTATTTAATCCCGGTGCCACCAAATCGATCGCTGGATCTGCAAAAATAATTAAAGCGACTGTTACCAACAGCAATATGCCCCCGACTAAGGTGGTGATAGTCTCAACTAAGGGTGCTGCTTCTTTTTTATCCCGGCGCGCTAAAACACTGACTATGGCGCTGTGAAATGGCCCATTAATCCCTCCTAGCAAAATAAATAAGAAACCAGGGATGACGTAGGCGTAGTTGTAGGCATCGACGGCGACACCGACTCCAAAGGCTGCGGCGATCGCAATTTGGCGCACCAATCCAAAGACTTTGCTAATTAGAGTGGCGACTGCGACAATGCCGGCAATCCCTGCGAGGGAACGAGAGGGCTTCTGTAATTGGGACACAAATGGTTACAAACGCTAGTGCTAAAAGGATTCACTTATTTTAATCGCGAATCGGGAGAATCATATCATGAACTCATAAAACTTCTAGGGGGAATTGCGCTGATACCAATTGTATCGATATTACTGACTTGCGGAAATTCAATACTCGATCGGGACTCTTCGTCCTAACTACAAACCGCCGTTTCGTGCTATGATGCGTCAATCTAAAATCTAAAATCTACAATCTACCATTTAAAAATGATGAAATAAATGAGTTGATAAAAGCAGATAAATAACATATAGTTGATAACTTATGATCGATTGTATTAGCTCCCAGACTTCTTTCAAAAGTGCGGAGCTAGGTATTCGGTTATAGGTAAAATCTACAATCGAGAATCTAAAATCGAATGACTGGCTTAATTTACAAATATCCTCGTCTTTTACCCGGAATTCTCATCAAACGTTACAAGCGATTTTTTGCGGAAATTGAGCTAGATTCGGGAGAAATAATCACCGCGCACTGTCCGAATACTGGCCCGATGACTGGTGTTTACATTCCGGGCAATCCAGTGCTAGTATCTCCCAGCGACAATCCCAAACGCAAATTAGCTTATACTTGGGAATTAATTAAAGTTTGCGACACTGTGCCAACTTGGGTGGGAGTTAATACTGGCCTGCCAAATCGAGTAGTTAAATTAGCTTTGGAATTGAAATTGTTTCCAGAGTTGGGCAATTACAGTTTAATTCAACCGGAGGTTGTTTACGGCACTGATAAAAAAAGTAGAGTGGATTTTTGGCTAACTGGTGAGGAAAAACCGATTTTTCTGGAAGTGAAAAATACAACTTGGGTAAAAGAGGAGTTAGCTTTATTTCCCGATACAGTGACGGAGAGGGGACAGAAGCATTTGAGAGAATTGATAGAAGTGGTGCGGCAGGGTTCAAGGGCTGTAATGCTGTATTTTATTAATCGCGGAGATTGTACGGATTTTGCTCCGGGGGATAGTGCCGATCGCATTTACGGAGAATTGTTCAGACAGGCGATCGATGAAGGTGTAGAGATTTTGCCCTGTCGCTTTGATGTGACACCGGAAGGCATTCGCTATTTGGGGTTAGCAAAACTAGATATGCTAACCCTAAATGATTAGTTTAAATTGCCTGCATTTCTTGATCGATCTCGACACTAGCCACGCCCGGTACGCTCTTTAGTGCTTCTAGCTGCGATTGAGAAACTTCTCCAGTAATGATGCCAGTAACAGCTAGCACCTGCTCCACTTTCATTCCCGCCGATTCTAAGGCAGTGACAACCGATTGAATTACCGATATGTTTTGGTCGTCAACAGTCACTATGATGCGCTGTACTTGTTCGTCAGACATATTTAGCATCCTTTGGAGCAAATCCATTGCGGTATTGTAAATTGTCTTCTGTTAAATCCCCACAGCACTTTAAGCCTGCGGGGATTTGGATATTCTTCATTACGGAGCTTCTACTAAGCCACTTCCGACACGAGTACATGGTAATGGTAGTGCCATAGCATAGGCAGTCAGCAATTGCCAAAGTTCAGCACCTCGTTTACCAGTCGATTCGGCATACAGGGCCGCGATGCCAGCTACGTGAGGTGTAGCCATGCTAGTGCCATTGTAAGCAGCATAACGCCCTTTATTCATAGGCACTGATGAGTATACTTTCACTCCTGGAGCGGCGATATCGACTTTAGTTCCTTGAATTAGCTCAGAGGTAGCCGAGAAGTCAGCCACTTGGACGCAGTTATCGATCGCTGCAACAGCCATAATCGACGGGCTATTGGCTGGTTGTCCGACGGTTCCTCCGGTTCGTCCGTTATTGCCGGCGGCTGCCACGATCAGACACCCATTTTGCAGTGCTCGGCGGCCGACAGTTTCGTAAGCAGTAGACGGTGTTCGAGTGGTGTTTCCTAAAGACATCGAGATCACTTGACACCCATTGGCTATCGCCCATTCCATCCCAGCCAGAATCCAGGCACCAGCGCCACTACCGGCATTGCTCAACACTTTACCGACATAAATGGTCGATTTGTGAGCGACCCCATATCTGCGACCGTTCTGATCCTTGAACCCGCAGGCTGTCCCGATGCAGTGGGTACCATGACTGTTGCCATCTTGTACATCCTCCCCTGGTACGAAGGACTGCGATACGATCGATCGGCCTGCGAAGTCGGGATGTAATAGATCCATCCCCGTATCCAGCACCGCAACTTTGATTCCATTACCAGTCAACAGAGACTTCATCGCCTTCGTTGCCTTCAGACCCCAAGTAAACTCGGTATCATCAGCAAAACATTCTTGTTTCTGGATGTCTGCTACCTCTGTATTAGTGGCTTTGTCGTACAGGTTATCCACCGCATCGCGATAGCCCCGCAGGTAATCTGCCGACAACCCATCGCCAATGGCGTAGAAAGTGCGCTCCGGTTCGATCGCCAGAATAGCCGAATCCTCTCCCGCTGATGTCATGATGCTGCTTAAACCCCCTTCGTCTAGGGAAACAACGGCAACGCCGAGAGTAGGAAACACCGCTCCCCCTGCTGCTGCAATTTGGCTCAAGTCTAGAGCAGAGTCGGGGAAATCGGCAGCATTTGCCAGTCCTCTGATACCAGTTTGGTCGCTCAGGAGGTCTAATCCTTCTGTCACTGCATCTTCGCGAAAAGTAATAATGTAACGCCCTGTCGTTTCATCGGCTTGGGCAGTTTCTGGGATGGAAAAACTAGGTTGTTCAGACATAAATACCTCTTATTTAGAGTTGGATAATACGTTGAGTGCGATAATAGACTTATTGAATTACAAGGCTGTGACTTGTGAGGAAACAGCCCTGTATTTCATCCATGCTCCTAAAGGTTGAATACGAAATAGTCAACAGAGAGCCGAATCGGGATTCCCCATTTGATGTTGACCCAAATACTAACAACACCGTTGTTTGGGGCAACGTTATGGAGAGTACACCGAGCATTACCGATAAACTTTCCACCTCCAGAAGCGTCTTCACCAGTCGCAACGAAGACGAGAGAGTTGGGTGTGATTATGCCCCAATTAAGATTCAAGATGTGCTGTCCGTTGCGATCGCCCCTGTCATGGCGATAACGGTAGCCATTACCCAAAAATGCTTCTGGCGAAGCTCCTTCTTGAGACATACCAAATTGATCCACCTCTTCAACTTGGGCGTCTTGGTTTTCCTGGACTGCTGGAAACGGCGACATGGAAGTTGAGGCATGAAGTTTAGTCGTAGAAGACCTTGTTTATTTCCTTGTTATTTAACAACCTTAAGGGCAAGTAGTTTCTAGCTATATGCTGAAGCTAGATAACTGCTTTTGATCTAATAATCACCCAAATTTACTTGGAGAACAATACGACGATCCGCGTATAGGATGATGAAGATATGGCAACAACTTACGTAACTGTTACGATTCATGTTTAAATTGAGTTGTCAAGTTAAATTTAGAATAAAAATTTAACTTGACAATGCCACTCTGATTTATGCTATCAAATTGAGCGTGAAATTGTCGTAACTGTTAATATCAAGCAACCGGAAGCCTACATTAGTTGCTTGGGTGCTGCTTGTCCACTCACACCAGTCAAATGCTTGTGGAGGGACAGGCCTCACGTAAGGCCCTGACCAATTTGCTCCGTTATCAGCCTCGGCATAGTAACAGTAGTAGCGATTCAGGCTACGCAAACTCCCTCCATATACCACTTTGCATTCGCCAGGATTGAGCCGCCACCAACCTTTTTTTGCCCAATTCCCACCATCTGGGCAGTTGGGACGATAGTACATAATAGCTACCCAAACACCATGTGTATACTTGTTGCAAATTGTGAGCATATTCCACCTCTTACAATGAGTAATTGCCAATGAATACGGTTCTATTTCTCTGTGTGGGAACGGGTAAATTCAGGCAAAACTTCTTTGTTTTCCACAGAGAACATCGATGATGCACGTAGGGTGTGAAGCAATGTTTGATTTTCGATGCCCGGTTTAGCATCTGATTGCCCTTCGCGAGCTGTCGAATCTTGTTTCAGGGCACCGACATCAACAAAATCGACTGTTGCATCTTCTTGGCTTTTTTGAGGTAAAACTTCTTTGTTTTCCACAGAGAAGATTGATGATGCGCGTAGCGTGTGAAGCACTGTTTCATTTTCGATGCCCGGTTTAGCATCTGATTGACCTTCGCGAGCTGCCCCATCCTGTTTCTGAACACCGACATCGACAAAATCGACCGTTGCATCTACATTATTGGTTTCCATTTTTACTTCCGTAGTTAATTTTTGTTGGGAACAGGTTACAGACTCCCTATAGGGTTCGATCTAATAATCATCCAAATTTACTTCGAGAGCAATACGACGATCCGCGTATATAATTATGAAGACATTGCAACAAATTTTGCCTGTTTTTGGCATAGCTTTTTCTCACAAGACTGTGGCGTCCAAAATCCGGCCGGAAACCCCAGCGCCAAGCCTTGCGTTTATGGCGTGGGGTTTCCGGCGAAGCAGCTAGTTACAAACAGATAATCGTGCCACTCTTAGAAACACACTTCCACTTAGCGAAAGGATTCGTCCGATAACAAGCCTGTGCTTTATAAGTTAGACAGTTACCTTGCAAACACACTTCAATTGATGCCTTCGCTAACAGGATATTGCCTTGAAGCGTCTGGCACTTATTGAGACCTAAATTGGCGCAGGCTACTTCAAGCCCTGCCAGTTTCAGGCAGACTTTAAAACCATCGCCAACTTTGGAATAACAAATGGCGATCGGTCCTATGATGCTAAAGCAGCCGGAGAGGGCTTCATGAAGCTCTAAAGTTGCTGCCATCTGCTCATCTGCTCTCGTAACTTCCGTCACACCTTCTGGACTAACCAAAGTGGCTAGTCCTTCCCCATCTAGGAATTCCAAAGGATCGTGATCGAGTTCTATCAATTCATGGTTTGCCATAATCTTGCCGCCTTTATTTAGGTTTGAGTTGTTGTCAATTAAACACCTCAGCCAAACAGCCACTACTTTTAGGCTGTTTGCTTGGTGTATGCTCTAATCCTCCTCAAAATAAACTCGGGCAACAATACGACGATCCGCGTATAGAATTAAGAAGATATTGCAACAAGTTCTGCTTTGAATAACCCTAACTTTTCCAGAGCAACCATCACAGCAGCCGTCCGGGTTTGTACGCTTAGTTTCCCGTAAAGATGCTCCAGATGTTTTCGCACTGTTCCTTCACGGCAACCAAGAATTTTAGCAATTTGGGCATTACTTTTATCTTTGGCAATCCAGAAGAGAACCTCTGCCTCGCGTTGGGTAAGTCCTAACAATGTCAGACCACAAATAGATAATCCTTGCAGTTCTTGTTCCTCTAACAACAAGAGATATTGCTCTCCAATGGGATCGGGAACCAGACGGACGCTCAACTGTTTTCCGGCTTGCTGAATGTACAATGGTAAACAGCTAGATGGAATATCGCTGTTGAATGTGAGTCGCGATATCTGTTGGTTGAACCAATGTTGTAATAGTTCTGGCAATGAGTGCGGGGCGCGGGATAAAAAATACTGGTTCAACAGTTGTTCGGCGCGTTGAGTCATGAATTGCACCTGCCCAGCAATCTCCACAACTATCGCCCCTACCCGATCCAAGATTTGCTTGACTAATACCTTAATGAAATTATCTGACTCTTTGTTAGTGCGATCGCCTAAAACTTCGAGAGTATAATGTTGGTAGCAATTTTCGTAACTTTTTGCCTCAGCTTTTGCTGCTAGGAATTTATCAATACCTTCAGATGTTAAAATAACTGCGCGCTGACGCTTTGGTGTTTGGGAATTCATGGGAAGTATCTCCATTGGCATACAGGGTGAGAATGACGAAACCAGATACTCATGCCGGGCGAGTATCTAGCTCATTTCACTATTGTTGAGGTATACAAGTGTAGAAATGCACTCTGAGTTTTTTTGACAGTCCCTGATTTAAATTGCTTTTCTTAATTAATTACTAACAATAACACTCGCTAGCTGTTAGTTACCAGTCGCATAATCAAGTGACTTGCATAATTTTTATTTTTGTGTTAATGGCAGTATAGGCTATTGTAGAGATTGGCGATCGGCGAAAAAGAAAGTGACAGTCAATCGATTTTAGATTTGAGATTTTAGATTGAAGAAAGCGACCCCACGGATTTATCTGGGGGCTTGTACCCTGATTGTTTTCTGTCAGGACAAAATTTTACTATTAAATTCGCAAAAGATAAATTTATACAGGGGAGACGATCGCGCTTATGGGAAAAACGCGATCGCTTTCAACACCTAGTCCTGTAAAAAAACCTAGCTGTTTATTAATCTTGAAGAGAAACAAGCCTAATCCTGCAACAGCAAGGGCAGCAATATTGCTAGGTTATGGCGCTGCTTCGGCAATGCTGAGCGCCTTGATCCAGGTTACGTTTCCATACCTGAGTTGACTGGTGAACCGGCCAGCTTGAAGATAGGTAAAGATGCCGTGCGTACCAGTACAGAAACTCGCTCTAAGAACGTCGCTGTGAATTAGATAATCAAATCTACTAATAGGTGATGGTAAAGTTGGTTAAACATCGGCGAGCATCCTGGCTTTTCTGAGAATAAATGTAAGTACGGTTTCTTGTCCAGAAATAATGTCTGCTGTAACTTCCATTCCCGCTTGAATAGGATACTGACAGCACTGTTGATCGGCAGATTGACTAATAGCCCGATCGCGCTTGACTAAATAAGTTCTTTGGGGCATAACAGTCACTTCATAGTAAGGCGGACTGTTATTTTCACCAGCAATGGCATCGGGTGCGATCGCACTAACTTTTGCTTCTAGTACGCCGTAGTCGGGATAGGGATAGGCAGAAATCCGCAGGATAGATGTTTGACCGATCGCGATTTTACCAATATCGGGAGCAGCGACGCGAGCTTTGACGACAATCGCAGCATTAGCGGGAGCAATTTGAGCAATTGCCGCGCCGAGTTGTGCAGTTTGTCCGGGATTTCGTAGATTTAGTTTGAGAATGGTGCCGTCTACGGGAGAACGAACAATACTTTTTGCAAGTTCGGTATCAATTTGTTTGAGCTCTTGACGATCGCGATTGATTTGATTTTCGATGTCAGCGCGACTTTGAATCGAAGTTAATTGTTCTTTTTTCAACGCTGCCAAAGCTGCTTCGCCCTTGGCTTTTTCTTGAGCAATTCGCTGTTGGGCGATCGCCACGGGTGCAGCACTGGGATTCAAGGCAGCTTCAACAACTTTCAATTTAGCAGCGGACACATCAACAGCTTGTTGCTGCCTGTCAACGGTTTTTCTTTGGCTTTCAACTGCTTTTTTTTGCGCTTCTACGGCGGCTTTTTGCCCTGCCACGGCTTGTTCTTGCTGCTGGGCGGCAAGTTTCGTCTCCTCCACTAAATCCAGCGAAATAGCGCCTGTTTTTTGGATTGACTGATAGCGATCGCGCTTAGAAACGGCTGCTTTTAAATTTGCCTCGGCAGCCTTTAAATTTGCTGCGGCTGTTTGCAAGGCAGCCTGTTCTTTTTGCAATTCCGGCAGCGATTTTTCCCATTCCGACTGGGCTAATTGTAAATTAGCTTTGGCCGCTTCAACTTCAGCCAGGGAGGTAATTTGCCGTTCTCCATAGTCCCGCTGGCTGCGGCTTAAATCAGCTTGGGCAGAGGCAACTGCGCCTTCCATTGCCTGGGTTTCCGCTGCTAGGCGATCGTCTAAAGCACTAATTTGGGCAGCAATTTGACGCAGTTGCAGTTGGTTTTGCTGGATATTTCCTTGCAGTTGGCTTTGTTTGGTTAAAAGTTGAGAAGAGTCGATTATGGCGATCGCATCTCCTTGTTTGACAGCCTGATTTTCTTTGACTTGAATGCTTTTAACCGTGCCTGCTGTCGCCGCTTCTACAATGCGGATTTCTCCAGCCGGACGGACGGTAGCGGGAGATCTGACGGTAACATTATATTTAGCGACAGCAGCAAGGGCGATCGCACCGCCAAAAGTTCCCAACAAAAATAATCCGCCCGCCGTTATCCAGCGGCTGACGGGCGGCAAGAATTCATCCGGTTTGGCAGTGCGGAGAAAGTCAAAAGAAGAGTCAGTAGTCATTAGTCATCAGCCCTTATAAGGTCTTGTATGGGCGAGTTTTACCAACAATAATCGCCTGAAATCGATAATCTCATAAACCCGCCCCACTACTTACACTACTTAACCTGGGGGAGGAACAACAAAGTCGATACCGCCAAATGCCGGGTCTTGATTTGTATTATTCCGCCTCATAGTCACGACAAAAAAGTAAAGCCTAAACGACTCAAATTGGTGATTTGGGTCATCAACAAAGAAAGATGTATTGACTGCCAAGTTGCTAGAGTTGGAATTAGAACTCCACGCTGCATTAACTGGTATGGAGCTGCCAGCGTTGCTATTGCGGTAAAAAAGGTGCGTCGTAATTTCAGCCAGATTTCCAGTACCATCTGTATCGCGGTAGTAGACGCGATACCCTGTCAAATCGTTGTCGTTTGATGGGTTGGATACTGTTAACCTGTTGATTGGCAGCGGGCAAAAAAGTCTTACTGTTCCCGTACTATTTCCGTTGAAAATAAAAGCGCCGTTCACCATCCTGACACTTGCGTCCGCAGTGTCACTTTCCGGGCGACAAGCACTAGCAGGAATAGTTGTTGCTTGAACATCTTGATCATTGGCTACAGCGGCACTAGGAAAGCTAAAAAGCGCCGCGATCGCTGTAAGAAATATGAGACATTTTAATTGCATCATAATCACCTCGCACAGATATATCCCTGAAATATTGAATTTTTATCCTGTCTTGATTGCTAAGCGTTCCTTGAAGGGCGAAAGGATAAACGGAGAAATATTAAACCTATTCACCACATATCCCGAACGCCCTAAAACAGGACTTACGCACCAACTCTATACCTAGGGTGGACTTCGGCGCACCTTACCACACAAATAGTGTAGAAATTACTCCATTGCGTAAGTCCTATTAAGCTACTCCTTTATTTGTGATTTCTACGCAAACAATCTCGCCTTTATTATCATCCCAACACACAAAATCGACATCATGCCGCGTGCGTGTAGTCGTAGCCGTCAGCGAAAGAGTACCTGAGAAAGTTCCTCCTGAAAATAATTCTTCCCTTTGTTCGTCTAACGGTACTGTGAGTTCTCCCAAGAAAACAGTATCCAAGATGGAATTCGATAAATTCTTGACTGGTGTTTTAGTAAACATTTTTGGTCTCCTCAATGTTATTTAACTAATGCGATTTGTCGCCCAAGCGGGGGCGGGTTTATGAGATTGTGGGTTTTAGGCCACTATTGTTGGTGAACCTGCCCCTACAAAGTCGTTACCATCCGTTGAATTCAAGAAGTAGTATGCTTGCTAAAATCTGACGATCGTAATGTCAATCCCTACTTTACATTTACCCGGTACTTGGCACTTAGCCCATCCCTTCACTCTTCCCCCGCCGCCTATTTGAGCAGCTACCTCATCACCGATTTCTTTCCATAAAGCTTGATTTGGCTCGTTTGGTATGGTTTGCGATTTCTTAGGCTGCATTGCTTTCATCAGATTTACTCCTGTACGTTAGTGAAAGTCTGATATTTCTTGCTCCCCAAGGACAGCATGATTCTCGCTTGTCTACTTTTGATGATGGCAAACGCCGCATTACCTGTATTGCACGATATTGCTGTTTTTGCACATTCTTGCTATGACTTGAGTAAAGTCTTGGGAGTCACTCCAGTCAAGCGTTTGAAGTGACGAGTGAGGTGACTTTGGTGAGAAAAACCGCAGGCGATCGCAATTTCAGACAGACTCATATTTCCCTGCAACAGCAATTGTTTTGCCCGTTCAACTCGCTGTTGAATCACGTATTGGTGCGGACTGATACCAACAGATTGTTTAAAAGCACGGGAAAAGTGGTAGGGACTGAGTTGCGCGAGCGCTGCCAGTTCATCTAAACCAAATTCCCGTTCTAAATAATCGTTGATATAGTCTTGAACCCACCTCAATTTGTGTGGACACATTCCCCCTTTGCACTCGAAGTTTCGAGTTCCTTGCGTCGAATAATGCCGCAATAGATGTACGGCAAGTGCGTTCGCCATCGTCTCTGCATAAAGCCGGCTGCCCCCGCCATCTGATTGCGCTTCTGCCTTGAGTGCCAGTCCAATTTGCTGGATTAACGGATCTTGAAATGCCATCGGCCACAATAACTCAACTTGCTCGGTATTGAATAACTCCAGTGCGCTGCGAACTAAGAATTCGTGTTCGAGATTGAGAGAGAGTAAATTCATTTCACTATGCCAGCGCATTTCGTGAGATAGATTGAATGGACAAAGACCGATCGCACCTGGCAATACTTGCGATGTTTCCCACCTGCGGTCAATCTTTCGTTCCAATTGGAAACTCTGTCCGAGGTTGATGGCGATCATGTGAGAACCGATCGCATATTCAGTAGTTTCAAAGGGTGGCTGGCGGTGGTATTCTAAACTGATGCCAGTCCAAATTGTGCGATCGCTCTTGATGATGGGGAACTGAGGAAATATCTCGGAGAAGTGGTTTTCTTGATTTGAATCGACAAAAAGAACTTTACCTTCAGACATGATTTTATCTCCCGCGCTACAAAACAATCTTTCTCTTGAAAAGTTTGGATGTAAGGATTCATGTAGCTGAAACGTAGTCACAGAAAAACTTCTATAATTTAAGCATTCGTTAAATCAACAGCTTAATTCTCAATAGGTACGAAACTAAAAGCTTTCATGGTTTATTAATAAGAATGGCTATTTGATTATCATTCCATTAAATGGTTACACCGTATAGGTTTTACTGCTTTTCACATGACCTGAATCCTTACGTTTGGATTGACGCAAAAACAGCCTTTCAAGACTATTGGTAGCGGTAAGGCGCCGTATGTTTCACCCTACAGAGAGAGTTCGTGCGTAAGTCCTAATAGTGCAACTTTACGGTTTTGTAAATTTTACGTTTGATAAGGCAATCAACCACTAAAATTTCTGAATAGACGATAGAAGTGAAAAGCGAGTCAAGGGCCGACAGAATGACTAACCCTATTGGTGTCAACTTAAGCCTAAAACCTTTGATAAATCTCGCTTATAGCCGAGTCTAGCTCCCCCTCGCATCCCCCTTAAGAAGGGGAACTTTGATAAAACTCTTGTCCCCCCAACCGTTCTAGCAGAAGACCCAGAGAAACGAAAAATCAACAGAGGAAATCAGCCTGTAAGCTTCAAACTTGTTATGAAATATCCGATCGTTCTCCAACACAGCGAAGAAGATTGCGGTGCCGCGTGTCTGGCCACCGTTGCCAAATCCTGCGGGCGCACGTTGGCAATCAACCGCGTCCGCGAAGCCGTCGGCACCGGACAATTGGGCACAACGCTGCTGGGATTGCGCCGCGGGGCCGAAGCTTTGGGATTTAACGCCCGTTCCGTCAAAGCAACACCCGACTTGATCGATCGCCTCAACGAAGCCCCGCTGCCCGCGATCATTCACTGGAAAGGCGTTCACTGGGTTGTCCTCTACGGCCGCCGGGGCAAAAAGTATGTGGTTGCCGATCCCGGCGCAGGTCTGCGTTACCTCACCCGCGAGGCACTCACAGAGTCTTGGAACAATGGAGTGATGCTGCTGCTGGTGCCGGACGAAAACCGTTTTTACGCACTGCCAAATGACCGAATCGGGGGATTTGGGCGCTTTTTGCAGCGCGTCTGGCACTACCGCGGCTTAGTTGCGGAAGTTTTGCCGCTGAACATGGCGATCGGCCTGCTTTCTCTGGCATTCCCCCTGCTGATTCAGGTACTCACCGACGACGTATTGGTGCACAGAGACACGGAACTGCTAATTACGATCGCGATCGCCACCGCCGCCACACTCATCTTCAGCAGCCTGCTAAGCCTAGTTCAAGCGAATCTAGTAGCTCACCTAGCTCAACGTTTGGAATTAGGACTCGCACTCGAATTCGGTCGCCAAATCCTGCGACTTCCCCTCAGCTACTACGAATCGCACCGCAGCGGCGAAATTGTCAGCCGCCTGCGGGACATCCGGGAAATCAATCTGCTAGTCTCCCAGGTAGTGACTAGCCTGCCTAGCCAATTCTTCATCGCCCTAGTATCCCTGGGATTTATGCTGGTTTATAGCTGGAAACTGACTGTCGCTGCCGTCGCCGTCTCGTTTTTCACAACTCTGTCAGCCCTAATCTTCCTGCCAGCCCTGCAACAGAAAACCCGCGACGTTTTGGTCACAGATGCGGAAAACCAAGGCATCCTAGTTGAGAATTTCAAAGGAGCCCTGACTTTAAAAACCAACAATGCCGCGCCTCAAGCTTGGGAAGAAGTGCAAAGTCGCTTCGGTCATCTGGCAAATGCCACCTTCGGCTTGTTACAAATCAGCATCCTCAACAGCGTCTTCTCCACTCTGGCCTCCGGCGTCGGTTCCCTTGCCGTCCTCTGTTTTGGCAGCATTCTGGTAATTCGCCAAGAACTTACCGTCGGTCAACTGCTGGCATTCAACGGCATGAACCGCAACTTTACTGCCCTAATTAGCACCGCCATCAACTTGACGGACGAGTTCGCCCGCGCTCAAACTGCTACCCAGCGTCTCGGCGACATCATCGACACCGCGCCAGAAATGGGGGACAACGCCCCGCGCGATCGTGCCGACATTCCCGCTGATGCCGATATTACTTGCAAAAACCTCAACTTCCACCACATCGGCCGCGTGGATTTGCTGAAAGACTTTTCTCTAACGATTCCCGGCGGCAAGGTGACAGCTTTGATTGGCAAATCCGGCTGCGGCAAAAGTACCCTGGCAAAACTGCTGGCCGGTTTGTATGCGCTGCAATCCGGCAATATCCGCTTCGGACAGTACAATCAATCCGATTTGTCGCTAGAATGCCTGCGCGAACAAGTCGTGCTCGTGCCGCAGGAAGCTCACTTTTGGAGCCGATCGATTGTCGAGAATTTCCGCTTTTGTTACCCTAGCGCGACTTTAGAACAAATAGTAAAAGCTTGCCAAATTGCCGGTGCCGACGATTTTGTCAGCGGACTTCCCGACACGTATCAGACTGTTTTGGGCGAGTTTGGCGCGAATCTTTCTGGCGGACAAAGGCAAAGATTGGCGATCGCCCGCGCCCTTGTTACCGACCCGCCTGTCTTGATTTTAGATGAATCTACTGGAGCTCTCGATCCCGCAACTGAAACCGAAGTGCTCGATCGATTATTAGCCGATCGTCAGGGCAAAACGACAATTTTAATCAGCCACCGTCCCCGAGTTATTGGGCGCGCCGATTTGATTGTACTGCTCGATCGGGGTGAACTAAAACTAACAGGAACTCCCGAAAAGTTGAGCCAAATTCCAGGAGAACATTTAGATTTTTTGCATCCATAATTATAGCATCCGACTTCGCGTGCTTCGCGTCTGTCTTCGCGGTTCGTTATAACACCAGAGCGCCATCGGCAACTGGGTCTGGTAAAACTATCATTTAACCAAGAGCGATCGCCTCTTAATTTTGACCGCAAACAACCCCAATCCGGCAACAATCATAGCAGCAATGCTGCGGGGTTCTGGCACTGCTTGGGCAATCATGAAAGAATTGATTGCCAAAGCGCGATCTCCCTCAGCACTGCTATAGACAAGCCACCAAATGTTGGCAACATTACTGCGATCGCCTCTTATAGTTCAATCGGCAAATAATGGAACTTCCAGCACAAATCCAGGTAAAATATCTTCTCCAGAAAGTTGTGTTGGTAAAGAGCGAACCTCTTTTGGTTGTCCCTGTCGATAAATTTCTACCTGCTGATTTTGTGGATTAAACAACCAACCCAACCGCACCCCACTTTGCAGGTATTCCAGCATTTTATCTTGCAAGGTTTGCAGATTATCCGATCGCGAGATCAGTTCAATTACAAAATCCGGCGCTATGGGGGAAAATTTCTGTCGTTGTTCTGGAGTGAGTGCTTCCCAGCGAGACAATTCTACCCATCCTACATCAGGAGAACGAGATCCTCCACCGGGCAATTTGAATAGCGTAGAAGAACTAAACACCTTACCTAGTTGGGTTTGGCGATTCCAAATATAAACTTCACCGCCGAGATCCATCTCGCGACTACCGCTATCGCCGCCAACTGGAGACATCACAATTAATCTTCCTTCAGCATCGCGCTCTATGGTCAATTCAGGATTACTGAGACAGAGTTGATAAAACTGCTCATCGGTAAATTGAACGCGATCGAGATTAACTTTTAGGGGTAACGTCAGCAAGGTCATCGTCATTACTCCCGATTTTTGAGACCTGGTAATTTCAATTTTAATAGAATGTTTCGCTTACAATACACTTGTAGCATCTAATAAAAAACAGCGATCGCACTATGGGAATGACTCTGACCGAAAAAATATTAGCCAAAGCATCAGGGCGCACTAAAGTCGAGCCCGGAGAAAACATCTGGGTAGAAACAGACGTATTGATGACCCACGATGTCTGCGGGCCCGGTACCATCGGCGTTTTCAAACGCGAATTCGGTGAGAATGCTAAAGTCTGGAACCCAGACAAAATCGTCCTCATTCCCGACCACTACATTTTCACCAACGACGAACGCGCTAACCGCAACGTCGATATTCTCCGCGATTTTGCCCAAGAACAAGGGATAAAATACTTTTACGACATCACGGATCGATCGGACTTCAAAGCAAATCCCGACTACAAAGGAGTTTGCCACATCGCGCTAGCACAAGAAGGCCACACCAGACCGGGCGAAGTGCTCTTCGGCACAGATTCCCACACCTGCAATGCCGGCGCTTTCGGACAATTTGCCACCGGTATCGGCAATACAGACGCGGCTTTTATCATGGGAACCGGCAAACTGTTAATCAAAGTTCCCGCAACCATGCGCTTTGTGTTCAACGGTGAACTGCCGGATTATTTGTTAGCAAAAGACCTGATTTTGCAGATTATTGGTGATATTAGCGTGGCCGGTGCTAACTACCGGACAATGGAATTTGCGGGCGATACAGTTGAGCGTTTGACGATGGAAGAACGGATGACGCTGTGCAATATGGTGATTGAAGCTGGTGGCAAAAACGGCACGGTTGCGCCCGACAAAACTACGTTTGATTACGTTACTTCGCGGACTGATAAACCCTTCGATTCATTTTACAGCGATGGGGATGCTAAATTTTATAGCGATCGCACCTACGATGTCACCCAATTAGAACCAGTCGTCGCCAAACCGCACTCTCCCGACAACCGCGACTTAGCCCGCAACTGCCGCGATGTCAAGATCGATCGAGTTTACATCGGTTCCTGCACCGGCGGCAAAACCTCCGACTTCCTGAATGCCGCCCGCATTTTGAAAGGAAATCAAGTCAAAGTTCCGACTTATTTAGTACCAGCAACTCAGAAAGTTTACGAAGACTTGTTTGTCACAAAATACGATGGTCAAACGCTTTCGGAAATCTTCTTAGCTGCCGGTTGCATTGAACCCGCAGCGCCTTCTTGCGCCGCTTGTTTGGGTGGTCCGAAAGATACTTTCGGGCGGATGAATGAACCTGAAATTTGCGTGTCTACAACTAACCGCAATTTCCCCGGCCGCATGGGGAATAAAGAAGCGCAAGTTTATCTAGCTTCGCCTTATACGGCGGCGGCGTCTGCCCTGACTGGGTATGTCACCGATCCGCGCGAATTCCTGTGTTAGATAGTTGCTTTTACCAGTTGTAGGGTGCGTCAGACTTTCACTCTAGAATTAATCGAGGGTTTCGGATATGACGCACCTTATATTATGTTCGATCGATTAGTCTCGATCGGGGCGGGGCGGGTTTATTGTATTGTCGATTCTAGACGATTATTGTCGCCCAAGCCGCCCCTACAAGACATGGAATTAGATTGTAACCGCTCGATTCATCTTAAATTAAATGAACAAGCTAGGTGAGATTTGAAAATAATTGCCGAGTGCCTTAGCTTGTGCTTTGCTAATGGATCGCTTGCCGTTCACAACTTCAGATACTACGCCGCTAGATCCAATGATACCTACCAAGTCTGCTTGGCGGGTGCCACTGGATTCCATGATATGTTGCAAAATCTCATGAGGTTCGGATTTGTCTATCGGATAGTTTTCTGTCTCGTAAACTTCTATCAAAGTGACTAACAACTTGTATAAAATTTTCTCCTCTGGAGTGAGGTTTTTAGCAAATGTTAGCCTTTCTGCAACTGCCAGGAGGCGATCGTATTCTTCTTCAGTTTCGATCGCCTTGGGAGCAATTTCTGCGAGCAAGTTGCTGTAAGTCGTTCGGTCAAAAGTAAGGGTCATTTTTCCATTTTTCTTTGTCGTATTCAGAGTGGCTTAGGAAATATTTGTAGAAAACAGTTTGGTTCTCATAGTTAATCCCAACAATCAGGCGATAGTCGTTGCCTTTGATATTAAAGACGGTAAAGTTTCCTACTGCTTCGGCATCCCGATAAATTTTGCGAACATCTTCCAAATTCTGCCATTCCGCTTTGTTGACAGTTTCTTTCCAAATCTCAATTTGGTTTTTGGCATCCAGGTATTTAGCAGCATCATTACGGAGGTTTCGGAGCGAAATTAGGTGCATTTGTTTTGACTTTTTTGGTGGTTTTGTATTGCATCTCTTTCCCTTCCCTAACGTGGCTTATTCCATCACTTTATACAGGACTTACTCACAGATTTTATCTATACCAATCCTTGCAGGAGTCGTAAACTTTTTACCCCACCCCAACCCTCCCATTGGTAAGGGGAGGGAGTAAGAAATTCACAAATGATTTAGGATTGCTATATAGAGCGATCGCTGTCCACCAGAACTCTACAGGTGATCTCAAAGTTCGGTTATGCAGGGTAATACCAAATCCGGGTTAGGCATCCCCTTTATTGTCATTGCGAGGGAAGCAAAGCAATCGCCGAGACGCAAGCGATTGCTTTGCTTCCCTCGCAATGACGGAATATTTATAACAGGGGTGGTAAACTCGGATTTGATATAAGTCCTGTTTGTATACTTATACTCTCATTTTGAGAGGAAAGTGTCAAGGGTCGATCGGGTAAACATTTTTTAAGCCACGTAGGTGAGTTGTGTTTGTGCAGTACGCACTGTGCACCCTACTTGAATTGACAGGAGATTTACTTTGAAAACACTATTTTTGGCTTGGCAAAGCCCGCGAAGCGATTCTTGGTTTCCGATTGGTCGATTGACATTTAACGGTAAAGAATACCAGTTCAATTATACAAATGGTGTTTTAGAGGCGAAACTTAAGTGCGGGTTTCTGCCTTTGCCATCTTTCCCGGATTTCAATAATGTTTACACTTCACAGAAACTGTTTTCGTTGTTTTCTAATCGAGTGATGGCGCGATCGCGCCCTGACTACAATGAATTTGTACAGTGGTTGAATATCCCTGAACACGAACATGACCCAATTGCTTTATTGGCGCGCAGCGGAGGCAAACGGGCAACTGATAAATTTGAGGTTTTCCCTTGTCCCGAACCAGATGAAAATGGACGTTACTTTATCCATTTTTTTGCAGATGGACTGCGATACCTTTCAAAATCGGCAATTGAACGGATTAATCGGCTTCAAGTGGGCGAACTTTTGTATTTAGCCCACGAATTTCAAAATCCGCGCGCTTCCCGTCTGCTTCTGTGTACTAAAGATCACTGGATTGTCGGCTATTGTCAGCGCTATCTGGTGGATGATATTTTTGAAATTATTTCGCAGCATCCAGAATTGGTTCGCGTAGAAGTTGATCGCCTCAACCAACCTCCAACCCCGCTAAAGTTCCGCTTGCTGTGCAAGATGACTGCCGATTGCCAGCAAGGCTTTCGCCCCTTCCAAGGCCGGATGTACCAGTCGGTTAGCAGTGATGTTTTAGCTGCAAGTGCGATCGGATAATCAGCAAAAATAAGTAAAATTACGATCGCAGAATTAGGGAAGAAGTCAAGTTAATTGTTGTGAATTGAATACATAAAATTGCATAATTTAGACGAATAATTAGCTAAGTCTTGACATTTTTTACATGATAGAGTATGTTTGAGCTAATTTATCGATTTCCAATTCCGCAGTTTCAGTTTAAATTCATAGAATTTATGAAATTTAGACCTACACAATGCTAATGCTTTCCATTAGTATTGTTCTTCTGCGGGAAACCAATTAGAGTTATACTTTTTATAATTAGAATTGGTCTGGGTGCGAAATTGACCGAACATAAACTTCCGATAATTGTGAGTATGAACAAAAAAATAAAGATTGGGGTGGCTGAAGCTTTTGGTACTTTTGTGTTGGTATTAGGTGGATGTGGCAGTGCTGTTTTAGCTGGAGACAAAATCGGCTTTTTGGGAGTATCGATCGCTTTTGGTCTATCCCTTTTAATCATGGTTTATACCATCGGCCCTATCTCTGGATGCCACATTAATCCGGCGGTAAGCATCGGTTTAGTAGTTGCCAAACTGATCGATGCTGTTTTGCTTCCTTATTATATAGGAGGTCAGATTGTAGGGGGAATTTTAGGCGGTCTTGTTTTGTACATGATAGCATCAGGAAAACCCGGTTTTGATGCGGCTGCTTCGGGATTTGCATCTAACGGTTTTGCAGAACATTCTCCCACTGGTTACGGACTTTTGGCAGCAGCTTTGACGGAAATTGTACTGACTGCTTTTCTGTTATTTACAATCATGGGTACTACCCATCCCAATTATCCCGTAGGTTTGGGCGGAATTCCGATCGGCTTGATGCTGGTGTTGATTCACTTAGTCGGAATTCCCGTAACCAATACTTCGGTTAACCCAGCTAGAAGTATCGGTGTGGCACTTTTTCAAGGCGGATGGGCAATCCAACAGTTGTGGGCGTTTATTGTATTCCCAGTGATTGGTGGAATTATCGGCGTTTTGGCTTATAATTTCATTAAACCCACTCTGGAAGAAATTTGAGCGAAAATCAAAAATAAACCGGGTTTATTGAATTTTTTAGGGTGGTAGAATTCATCCGGCAACTTAAGAAACCCGGTTTGTCGATCGCACAACTTGATAAAATTGCAAGTATTCGGTAAATAGGTGCCATGATTACGATCGTGATGGGAGTCTCAGGTTCTGGCAAAACTACTGTTGGCAAGTTGCTGGCGCAATCTCTCAATTGGGATTTCAGCGATGCCGACGATTTTCACCCATCAGCTAATATCGAGAAAATGAGTCTGGGCTTTCCTTTAGAAGATGCGGATCGCCTTCCTTGGCTATTACAATTGCAAGCTACAATAGACAGGTGGCTGTTAGAAAATAAAAATGTGGTTTTGGCTTGTTCTGCTTTAAAAACATCTTACCGCGAAATGCTCTACCGAGACCACAAGCGAATGAAGATAGTTTATCTAAAATGTTCTTTTGAGCTATTAGCCACAAGGTTAAAAAATCGCGAAAATCACTACATGAAAGCAGATTTGCTGTTAAGTCAGTTAGACAGTCTCGAAGAACCTGAAGATGCAATTATCATAGATGCTTCGCAGCCGTTAGAGTTAATCTTGCGCCAAATTAAAAATTATCTGATGTGCGGTTAATTGCCCACAATAAAACCTCTCATACCAAATCTGGCTTAAATACCCCTTGATTTCTTAGTTTTTCTCAGGTAGAAGGAGAGTTTGTATAACAATCCTCGCATCATTTGTGAATTTCTTACTCCCGAGCGGGTTCGGAGAGGGTTGCGCTGGGGTAAAAAATTTACGACTCCTGCAAGGATTGCTATATAGTATGGATTTCAAACAGCCGGATTGAGGTTTTTTAAGGCGGATTTAGTATAAGAGTTATTTTTTCTGATTAACCGAGTTTCTGAACCAAATTTTGCCCCCTCTGCGTTTCCCGACTGATAGGTTTGCCGCCCTAATTTTTGTACAAATACAAGAAAGCTTCTACTTCAGCAGCCGTTGGTTGAGATCTAATTGCCCCCGGTTTCATGGCTGTCATCGCACCTACCGCACTGGCATAAGTTATAATTTTTTTTGCTATTTCGGGATCGGCTAGATTCTTAATGCCATGCTTGCACAACTGGCGTACAAAACCAGCCAGAAATGCGTCGCCGGCACCTGTTGTATCCTCAACATCTACTGCAAAGGCGAGGATTTTTCCTTCATTTTCCGAGATACAATAAGCGCAACCTTTCTCCCCTGCCGTCACCAAAACGCCTTCTACAGAATCGAGGCGGTAGGTAATAGCTCCTGGATCGGTAGTGTCAAACAACCATTCCGCTTCTTCCTCTGATAACTTGACAAAATCAACTTTTTTTAAAATTTTTCTAATGCGCGCTTTTGCTTCGTCTGGATTTGGCCAAAACACTGGACGCCAATTGATGTCAAGTATAATTTTAACGTCATACTGTTCTGCTAGTTCGATCGCTCGGACGATCGCCTCTCGACTTTCTGGATAAGCTAATTCTAAAGTACCTAGCACTAAATATTCGGCATTTTCAAATAGCACTTCGGGTAGTTGTGCAGCAATGAGGCGTGTGTCGGCAAAATCCGCAGTATCAAATTCACCAAAACCGGCAAAATTTCGATCGCCCGCTTCATTCCGCAAGACATAAACTTGTCGCGTCGGCGCACTTGGATGTCGCTGCACTCCAGCGATATCAACCCCTACTTCTTGCAATACCTGCACTAGGGAATTTCCCAATTCATCCCCACCTACAGCACCGATAAATCCCGCCGCCGTCCCCAATTTAACCAAAGCACAGGCAACATTAGCAGGAGCACCGCCGGGATATGCAGTCCAAGATTCTACCTCTTCGAGAGATACTCCTGGTTTGTCTGCTAAACAATCAAATAAAACTTCACCCAGACACAAAACGCGAGGATAAGTCATAGAAATTTGAGATTTGAGATTTGAGATTTTAGACCAGCAGTAGACAGGTCAATAATGATTTTTAACCCATCCCAGAAAAATTGCAAGCTATTTTTTTATGGCTGCTCCTATAATATCAGACTTACTGATATTGGCAGTTACTCCCTAAAGGCTCAAATATAGTGCGGGGGTATCAGTTAGTTGTTTTACGCGCCAACATCTGCAGGTTGGGCCCGGATGTCAGATGGAGGTAGGTAAAGGCAGCATCCGCCACCCGACGCACAAGCAGTGGTGGCTGCCCGTCTTGCCTTGTGCGCGCTGGGTTTGCACTCCTGGCGATTCTGCAAGCGAGTTGGTGCTTAGGGCCCGAAATAGTAGCACAGCAAATTTAATTTTCTCTTCATACTTGATCCCTCATCCTTTAGAATTGTAGATAGGTAAATATGCAGACATAGGAAAAATTTATGAGTGGGATTGTCTCTGGAACCCCTGTCACCCTGTCGGACAGAGAATTGCAAGTGGTAGAGTTAGTAGCAGCGGGATTGACTAATGAGAAAATCGCCGAAAAGTTAGAGATTAGCAAGCGTACAGTTGACAACCACATTAGCAATATCTTGAACAAGACGCGGGCTGACAATCGAGTTACGCTTGTACGCTGGGCGTTGCAGTGGGGAAAGGTATGTTTGGACAATATTAACTGCTGTCCTCTACCGCGGCCGATCGATAAAGAAGTATCTTAAGTAGGGATTTTGGTTGGAGACAGGCAAAGAAATGATGCAAACGGCACAAGAAAAACAACTCCGCTATCAAATTCAAAGCCCTGGATTGCCGCTGGCGGTGTATCGCGAAGTGGCGACCCATTTGCGTCAAGTTGAAGGGGTGCAAACCGGTTTAATTCCGCAGCAGTCGCAGCGGTTTGATTACTACGACAGCCAAGTTGGGGGTTTGTGGATACAGTATCCTGAAGGGTTCGATTTGGCAGGTCGCGAGCGGGTCGATCGCATTTTGGCTTATTATGGCGATCGTTACGGAGCGTGGGAATTATTAAGTCATTAGTTATTGGGCATTGGGCATTGGGCATTGGGCATTGGGCATTGGGCATTAATTACGAGCGCCTACAACGAACAAAAAACTTGCAAATAAAAACCAAAAACCAAAAACCAAAAAATAACCGCTAACTAATGACTAATGACTAATGACTACTGACTACTGACTACTGACTACTGACTAACAAAATGAGTGCAATTAAAACTTTACCGGGAACGCGGGATATTTTGCCCGCTGAAATTCAATATTGGCAAAATATAGAAGAAGTCGCTAGAACAATTTTGAAAAAAGCGGCTTATCGAGAAATTCGGACGCCAATTTTTGAACAGACATCTTTATTTGAACGCGGCATCGGCGAAGCTACCGATGTTGTGGGCAAAGAAATGTACACTTTTAAGGATAAGGGCGATCGATCGACTACTTTGCGTCCAGAAGGCACCGCCGGAGTAGTCCGAGCTTTTATTCAAAACAGTTTGTACGCAGCAGGAGACGTGCAGCGTCTGTGGTATGCGGGGCCGATGTTTCGCTACGAACGCGCGCAAGAAGGAAGACAGCGGCAGTTTAATCAAATTGGCGTGGAAGTCTTGGGGAGTGCGAATCCTCGTGCGGATGTCGAGGTAATTGCGATAGCCTGCGATATCCTGCAAACTCTCGGTTTAAAAAATTTGCGCCTAGATATTAACTCTGTCGGAAATAAGGAAGACCGACAAAATTATCGGCAAGCTTTGATAGATTATTTTACACCGCACAAATCCGAATTAGACGCCGATTCTCAAGACCGCTTAACTCGCAATCCGCTGCGGATTTTGGACAGCAAAAATCAGCGCACTCAAGAAATTGTAGCTGGTGCACCGAGCATTTTAGAATATTTGGGCGACGAGTCGCGATCGCACTTCGAGCAAGTGCAGCAAATGCTCACAAATTTAGGAATTAGCTATCAGTTAAATCCCAGATTAGTGCGCGGTTTAGATTACTATACCTACACCGCATTTGAAATTATCTCCGACGATTTGGGAGCGCAAGCAACAGTTTGCGGAGGCGGCAGGTACGACGGTTTAGTTAAGGAATTGGGCGGCCCAGATACGGCGGCAGTCGGTTGGGCAATGGGTATCGAAAGGTTGATTATTCTGCTGCAAAAGTTGCAACCTTTGCCCGTACCCAAGCAGGATTTTTATTTGGTATCCAGGGGCGAAAAAGCCGAACAGCAATCGGTATTATTAGCTCAAAAATTGCGGAGTGCGGGGTTTAGTGTCGAGATAGATTTGAGCGGCAGTGCTTTCGGGAAACAGTTTAAAAGAGCCGACAGAAGCGGTGCAGTTGCGTGTTTAGTTTTGGGAGATGCGGAAGCTGAAAACGAGACGGTACAATTGAAGTGGTTGGCGAGTGGTGAACAAAGTGCGATCGGGCAATCGGAACTACTAGCAATGACAAGCGAGCTACAGCAGAAAATTAACAACCCTTAAAACTATCGGTTTTAGCCGAGTCTAGGTCGCCCTAAATCCCCCTTAAGAAGGGGGACTTTGAATTCCAATCCTCTCGTTACCAGGCTCTGCCCGGTAACGCATATCCAGAGGCTCTGCCTCGTCATTAAGCCATTAACATTAATCCCAAAAACCAAGAGATATAATTTAAGCATTAAAACATTTAACCTCTGATAAACTATGTCTGTAGCAACTAAAAACCCAGAAACAAAACTCACAATTACCTGGCCGGTACTACCAGAAGATTTTCAACTACCAGACGACCCCGTGGAAGACGAAAGCCAACCATTATTAGCAGCCGCTTTGCGCCAGCCGCTAACAGGATTTCCTGAATTAATGCAGGATGCCTTAATTGTTTCCAACTTTGCCTTGTGTGCCGGCATAAGTTTCCCAGGTTCAACCAGCGACGAACAGCGTATTATCTGCAAAGCGCCAGATTGGATGTACGTGAAACCCGTCAATCCAAAAAATGTCTCTCAAGTACGCCGTAGTTACACGCCACACACAGAAGGAACCATCCCCCAAATCGTGATGGAGTTTCTTTCAGAAACCTATGGAGAAGAATACTCCGTTGAATTTACGTCGCGGGTGGGAAAGTGGTATTTTTACGAGCAAGTAATCAAAGTCCCCAGATACGTCATATTCCGAGCAAAAACAGCTCATTTAGAAGTTTACGCTTTAGAATCAGAGCGTTACAACTTGCAAAAACCTGATGAAAATGGACGTTATTGGATACCCGGATTAAACTTGTTTTTAGGAGTTTGGGAAGGAACGCACGAAGGAAGGACAGGCTGTTGGCTGAGGTGGTGGAATGCAGAAGGCGAGTTGTTGCTGTGGTCGGAAGAACGAGTAGAACAAGAACGCCAGCGGGGCGATCGCGAACGACTCCGCGCTGAAAAATTGGCCGAAAAATTGCGTCAAGCCGGGATGGAGTTAGATGACGAAGAGTGAAATATCAATTGATGAGTCGAGTTCGATCGGGTTTTGGTATGATGACACTCTTGTGGTGCGGGCATCCAGTCCGCCCTTGGCTAACTTTACACTCCTATGTTAATCGAACATCTCCAGCCGATCGCCTGGACAAAAAAACCGCGACTCATATCCTTATTTTCTGGTTGCGGGGGCATGGATTTGCCATTCCACCAAGCCGGATTTGAGGTAGTTTGGGCGATCGACTCCAATAAATACGCCTGCAAAACCTTCAGCAGAAACATCGCTGATGTGATCATCAACGACAGCATAGAAAATATAGACATTGTACAAGTGCCCGAAGCAGAAATATGTATAGGAGGGTTCCCCTGTCAAGATTTCTCCCTAATTTGGAAACGTCCGGGACTTGAAGGAACCAGAGGCAATTTATATACATACTTTCTCGATTTTGTCAATAAAAAAAAGCCCAAAGCTTTTGTAGCAGAAAATGTTAAAGGCTTATTAAGTGCCAATAATTATCAAGCAATAAAACAAATAATTTCTGACTTTGAAAGTATCGCCCCCGGCTACTTAGTTAAACCTAAACTTTACAACTTTGCTGATTACGGAGTTCCGCAATTTCGCCAAAGAGTGTTATTAGTTGGCATTCGGATGGATACAGGATTTAACTTTGTGCATCCTCAGCCAGAATACGGGCCAAATCGCAATAATCCCTATCGAACTGCGGGCGAAGCGCTCAAAAATGTGGAAGCAGTTCTTGACAATAACAAACATCATAAAATTCAATCCCGCACCGTGGAAATTTTAAATCGAATTAAACCGGGAGGCAATTTCTCTGATATTCCCAAGGATAGTCCATACTATGTCAAAGGCATGATCAGTCACGTTTATCGGCGAATTCATCCAGATAAACCATCATCGACAATCATTGCTGGTGGAGGTGGCGGAACTTGGGGTTATCATTATTTAGAACCGCGTTCTTTGACCAATCGTGAAAGAGCAAGATTGCAAACATTCCCCGATGATTTTGTTTTTGAAGGTTCTACAACTGAAGTACGGCGGCAGATTGGCAATGCAGTACCACCGCAGGGAATCGCTGCTGTTGTTGAGGCTTTGATTCCCCTATTTAAGGGGGATTATCCGAAAGTAGATTTATATGAAATGAGTAAAAAGTTGCAGGGTATGTCAATTCAACAACGATTAAAATGGGCTGAATTAGAACTGCCTGAAAATATTTAAAAATTAACCCGTAGTTTATAGTATAATAGATAAAAGGTTTTTTTTTATTGACAGGACTTACGCATACAGACCAAAGAAACCGGGTTTTTTATTAATTTAAAGGCTCAGATGCAGTATTTGGTGAAAAACCCGGTTTCTGCGTTTAGGACTAATTAATTTACTATTTATGAATTTTTAGCTAATGATGTAACTGATTAAGTGGATGGTCAAAATGCTGAAAGAACTTTACCTCAAACAGGTCGGAACTGCCCCACAGTTCGATATAAAATTTGCCGATCGCATTAATTTATTTACTGGCGATAATGGTTTGGGAAAGACTTTTTTGCTCGATGTTGCGTGGTGGGTACTAACTGGAAAATGGGCGGATAGTCCGGCTTGGCCACAACAGGGAGAGGGTAACTTGCCGGAAATCACATCTCTTTTGAGCAACCAAAAAGACTCTGAGGAATATAGAAGTCTATTTAGTTTTTCCGATCAAAAATGGTTAGATATTAGAAATTATTCTAGTTTCAGAGGGTTGATTATTTACGTCCGTGTTGATGGATTTTCTGTCTTAGATCCAGCTCGTAATCGGTTAGCAGCTTATCACTTCAATTATGATAGTCTTTGGAATGGATTGATTAATTCAGAAGGAAAATTTATCTGTAATGGTCTAATTCACGATTGGGTGAATTGGCAACGTCAACCCGATCGCTCTAAATTCCAACTATTATCTCGCGTCATTCAACAACTTTCTCCCCATGCTGATGAATGGATGGAACCGGGAGAACCAATCAGGGTTTCTGTCGAGGATGTGCGTGAGATTCCTACCTTAAATTTTCCCTATGGCAATGTTCCGATTATCTACGCATCAGCGGGCATTAAGCGAATTTTAGGATTAGCTTATTTGTTAGTCTGGACTTGGTACGAACACACAATGGCTTCTAAGTTGCGGCAACAAGAACCTCTGGATCAGATAATTCTTTTAATTGATGAAGTTGAAGCTCATTTACATCCGCAGTGGCAACGATCAATCTTACCAGCCATCTTAGAAGTAGCGACTAACCTCGAAAATAAAATGAACCTTCAGCTAATAGCTACGACTCATTCTCCGCTGCTACTTGCCTCAATTGAGCCTGAATTTGATGAGGAGCAAGATAAGTTATTTTTGTTTGAGTTACAAGGTAAAGATGTAACTCTTAATGAAGTTCCTTGGACAAAACATGGCGATGCTGTTGGCTGGCTAACTTCAGATATTTTTGGGTTAAAACAGGCTCGTTCCCGCGAAGCAGAAATAGCGATTGAGGCTGCGTATACCTTCATGCGAGGAGAAAGCATGGAAACTTTTCCTGAATACCTCAGAACTAAAGAGCAAATTCATCAGGAACTCCTGCGAGTTTTACCAGAACACGATCGCTTCTGGCCACGATGGATTGTGAGCACCGAGGTAGAGTAAAGATGATGCGATTTATTCCGCCACCGGAACCAGCAGATTTTGAGGAACAAGTGCGAAAAGCAGGCAATAATTGGTTAGTTAAAAATCCTCGTAAAGAACCAAAAGATTTTTGGTCTGCCTTCAAACCTCAATTAGCTAAAGAGTTCCAAAATCTTTGTGGCTATTCAGTTATGTACATACCGAGTCGGATGGGTACTATAGATCATTATTTGAGTAAAAGTAAAGCAGAAAATCGGCATTTGATTTATGACTGGCAAAACTATCGCTATGCTTTGCAACGGGTAAATAGCTGCAAAGGAACTTACGATAGACAAATTCTCGATCCGTTTGAAGTAGAAGATAATTGGTTTGAGATTATCCTACCTTCTTGTCAGTTGGTTTTGACTGATGCGATTCCTTCCCACGAGCGCGATCGAGCCGAATTTACCCTCAAAAAGTTACAGCTTCAGAATAGTGAATGGGTGATAGAACAACGCCAGGAGTGGTATCGGATGTATCTAGAGAACGAACTTAATTTAGAAGGGTTAGAAAAGAAAGCGCCTTTAATCGCTCGTGCGGTTAGAAAACAGCTTAATTAGTTAATCATCAATTTGGAATTATTAATCAGGCACCATCAAACCCTTCAATATTCTCCCCTTTTCCTCCTTCCTCAACCCCTTACACTGCACCAAAACCCCAAAACCCCCCAAACCCATCGGATCGATCAATTGATGCAAAGCCTCCCGGCGCCGCAAAAACGTTGCCACATCCCATACTTCCGCATCATTTGTAGACAGAGAAGCAAGACGATCGCCCAAACCCAACGCCATCAAAAACAAAGCCTGCTGAGTCAACCCTACTACCTCCAAGTCGCACAATTCACCCTGCCTTTCCAGCGCCGTAAAATTAACATGAGCCGTTAAATCCTGCCGCCCCACATTAATATAAGGATTATTGTGATATCGGTGCAGATAATAACACTGTAGTGTCCCCTCCCTGCGCCTTGGATTGTAATAGCGGTGCGCCGGATAACCGTAATCAATAGTTAACAAATATCCCCGCTGCAACTTTTGAGCAACTGTACTCATCCAGTCCAAAGCCGCCAAATTCACCTCACTGCGATAACCATCCCCATAAACACTCGCCGACAAATTGATGCCCACCAAATCCAAATATTCGCCAATTTTAGGGGTGGAAACTTCGCCAACTACCTCAAAAAATTTTATTTCTTCTTGCTCATTTTTTGGTGTTTCGGCGGCAACGTAAATCTCCCTAACTTGCCCTTGTTCCAAAATAAATTGATGCACGGGTAAAGCATCTACTAACTCATTAGAAAAGAAACAACCCACAATTGAGTTATTAATTATCTCATCCCACTTACACCACTTAACACACTTGATATCGGCTAACATTTCCTGCTGTTCCGCTTGGAGTACAGGGGAAACTTCAATAATGATATATTCTAAAATCTGAAATAAATCGGGATATTGCAGTTGCAGATATTGCAGCACATTTTCGGCAAAATTTCCCCGCCCAGGGCCCATTTCTACGATCGCGAAGTTTTGAGGGCGATCGAGCAATTCCCACATTTCCACAAACTGCTCCGCCAAAACCTCCGCAAAATCAGCACCCCAATGAGACGACGTGATAAAATCGCCTTGTTTGCCGATCGACTGTCGATCGCTATTATAATAACCGTGCTGGGGATGATATAATGCCAAATCCATATATTCAGCAAAAGTAATACGCTGCTGGGGACTGGCGGCAATTCTTTCGCAGATTAAAGCACAGAGCTCCGGGTTGCTGTCATTGATATCTGGTTGCTGAACTTTCATAATTTATCGAATCAAAGTTGATGTTATTTCATTTGTGAAGGAGAGATTTTTTTATTAACCGCAGAGGGCGCAGAGGGTACAGAGGAAGAGAGAAGAGAGAAATCAGGTATATTTTAGCTACCTTAACAGCAAAATTAATCGATATCTATCCGCGTTTATCTGGGGTTTAAAAAAAAATCAACCCGGTTCCATAAAAAAACCGGGTTAAGTTATCAGATAAAAACCAACAAAACCTACCTGTCAACCGAGCCCATAATAATGTCGATACTCCCCAAAATTGCCACCAAATCAGCAATCTTCACGCCGCGCACAATGTGAGGCAAAATCTGCAAATTATTAAAATCCGCAGCCCGAATCTTCCAGCGCCAAGGAAACACACTATCATCCCCGATAATATAAATCCCCAACTCACCCTTGCCGCTTTCAACGCGGACATAATGTTCGCCCTTGGGAATCTTAAAAGTCGGGGCAACTTTTTTGCCAATAAACTGATAGTCAAAACCATTCCACTCGGATTTTGGCCCGCTTTCTAAGCGCTTCGCTTCCAAATTCTCGTAAGGGCCGCCGGGGAGTCCTTTCAAAGCTTGATAGATAATCTTAACAGACTCGCGCATCTCCCGAATCCGTACTAAATACCGGGCTAAACAATCGCCAGCAGCTTCGGTACAAACTTCCCAGTCGAAGTCGTCATAACATTCGTAATGGTCAACTTTCCGCAAATCCCAATTTACGCCGGAACCGCGCAACATAGGGCCGGATAGTCCCCAGTTAATCGCTTCGTTGCGAGAAATAGTACCCAGGCCTTCAATCCGGCGGCGGAAGATTGGATTGTTGGTAATTAAACGTTCGTACTCGTCAATTTTGGGAAGGAAATAATCGCAGAAATCTTGGCATTTATCTACCCAACCGTAGGGCAAATCTGCGGCGACTCCGCCAATGCGGAAATAGTTATTATTCACCATGCGATAACCTGTGGCTGCTTCCCACAAGTCGAGAATTGGTTCGCGATCGCGCATAGTATAGAAAAAAGGAGTTTGCGCGCCCACGTCCGCCAAAAACGGCCCTACCCACATCAAGTGGTTAGCAATCCGGTTCAACTCCAGCATAATTACCCGAATATAACTAGCCCGTCTGGGGACAGCAATATTTGCCAACTTTTCCGGTGCATTCACTGTCACCGCTTCGTTAAACATCCCCGCAGCGTAGTCCCAGCGGCTCACGTAGGGCACGTACATCACGTTGGTGCGGTTTTCGGCAATTTTTTCCATCCCCCGGTGCAGATAGCCCAAAACTGGCTCGCAGTCCACCACATCTTCACCGTCTAGGGTGACAATTAACCGGAGTACCCCGTGCATGGATGGGTGGTGCGGTCCCATGTTGAGCACCATCGGTTCGGTTCTAGTCTCAATTCTTGACATAATTAAATGAATTAATGATTACTAGCTATTGTTGATTTTTGTTTGGCTTTTATGATTATGAAGGATATCGAGCTCTCTGAGAAGGAGACCCTTGGATCGGATGTCAGTATTGACACCTATCACGTTCCAGTTTTGGGTCAAGAATTAATTGCGGGTTTGGCTGTGCGTCCAGGCGGACACTATTTGGACGCGACGCTTGGGGGCGGCGGACACACGAGTTTGATTTTAGCGGCGGCGGCTGATGTTACAGTGGTGGCGATCGACCGCGATGAACAAGCCATCCGTTTTTGCCAAGCCCGATTTGCCAACTCGCCCGTTGAGTTTTGGCACGGCAACTTTGCTGAATATCAGTCCCCAGAGGCCGAATTTGATGGTATCATAGCAGACTTGGGTGTCAGCTCTGCTCAGTTCGATACACCGGAACGAGGATTTAGTTTTCGCCACCCAGCTCAACTAGATATGCGTATGAACCAGCAGCAATCTTTGACGGCAGAAGAGATTATCAACCACTGGGAAGAAGTTAAACTAGCAGATATTATTTACAAGTACGGCGAGGAGCGACTGTCGCGGCGCATCGCAAGGCGGATTGTGCAAGGGCGTCCTTTTCAAACTACAACAGAACTTGCAGGGGCGATCGCCTCCAGCTTCCCCCCCAAGCAGCGCAACGGCAGAATCCATCCGGCCACCCGTACTTTCCAAGCTTTAAGGATAGCTGTCAACTCCGAACTCGCTTCTTTAGAAACTTTCCTCAACCAAGCCCCAAGGTGGTTAAAACCCGGTGGGAGAATCGGAATCATTACATTTCACAGTCTCGAAGACCGACCAGTCAAGCACCAACTCAGAGGAACACCCAATTTGCAGGTACTGACAAAAAAACCGATCGTCCCACAATCCGAAGAAGTCGCTAGAAATCCCCGCTCTCGTTCTGCTAAGCTCAGACTGGCAGAAAGAATAACTTGATTCGGCAGTAGTAATATGCTTGCTGCAAAAAGTTCAGAGATTAAGGAGACTTGCATGCAGCAATCAAGTACGATTCGGCAAAGATGTAGGCAATAGCGCCAACAACCAACCACTAACCCTCCGGGTACAGTGGGGCTTGAAATACAGCCGGTGTTGACTAGACTTAGGTAGCAATACCTGCCTTAGTAGTAAGTGTTAAAATTCACACCGAGGACAGTGCCCAGCTAGTTAAGAACTCTGCAATCAGAGCATTAATTAGCCGTTTTGAATGCTGGTGTGTTTAGAAAAGTACCAACTGCTAACAAGATCATTGCTCGTATCACAGCGTGAAAGCTGACTCGGGAATTTTCCCTATTGAAGCGGCCTACCGAGGCGGGTTACAGTATCGAAAGCCTCTCATCTGTGCGAACAGATGGTGCGAAAGGAATGCTCACCTTGAGGTAAAACGGGTTTCTTTAACTCAACTTGACGTAACTGATATGTTGCATATATCCAGCCCCCCTTTTCCTCCCGCCACCTTGCTGATTACAGCTATGGTGGGGGTTTTCAAGGGGGAAGAAAGATGAGTCGGGGAGATGGAAGCAAGCTGAAACTGATGGTAGTCGATGACGAACCCGACAACTTGGATTTATTGTACCGGACGTTTCGACGCGACTTTCAGGTTTACAAAGCAGATAGCGCCCTCAGCGCCCTGGAAGTTCTAGACGAACAGGGTGAGATGGCGGTGATTATATCTGACCAGCGGATGCCAGAAATGAATGGCACCGAGTTTTTGGGGAAAACAGTCGAGCGATTTCCCGATACGATTCGGATTCTGCTAACGGGATACACCGATGTTGAAGATTTGGTTGAGGCCATAAACTCAGGTCAAGTTTTCAAATACATCACCAAACCGTGGAATCCAGAAGAACTCAAATTGGTGATCAATCAAGCCTCAGATACTTACAAATACTACAAGCAGCGCAGCGTTGCATTGCGCCGCGCTTTACGCAAGGAATCTCTGTTCAATGAGGTAATGAGCGTGATTCGCGGGTCGCTTGATTACTCTAGTATGGTACAAACTATTGTTCAAACCGTAGGTCAAACTTTTGAGGCCAACTATTGTATGCTGCGGCCGGTAGAAGCCGATCGACTATTGCCAAGTACCTTCCCCTACCAATCCCAAACCTCTGAAGCCAGTAGCTTTTCTTTTGATGAAAATTTGCTGGTTCAAGCCGTAGCCAGCCGCCAAACTCAAGTGAACCCAAACAGTGGGGGGGATGGTAACTCGGTTGAGATTGCCGTGCCCCTGACTTACCAGCAAGAATTGCTGGCGGTACTGGCTTTGTGCCAGATTGGCGGCGCTAACCCTTGGTCGGCAGAAGATATAGAGTTAATAGAAGGTGTAGCAGCTCAAGCTGCTCTCGCCCTGTCTCAAGCTAAGCTCTACCAGCGGACTCTGGATTTAGCCAAGCAGATGCAAAACGAGTTGGAAGTGGCTCGCCAAATCCAAACAAACTTGTTGCGCCAAAGTTGGCCGGATTTTGAAACAGTCAGGGTGCAAGCTTGCTGTTATCCTGCGCGGGAAGTTGGCGGCGACTTTTTTGAAGTCTACGTCCACTCTCAGGGGGATATTTGGATAGCGGTGGGAGATGTTTCGGGTAAAGGAGTTCCGGCTGCTCTATTTATGGCCAGCGCGATTTCGGTGATGCGGCGGGAACTTTCCCAAGAAGTTTCTCCAGAGCCCGATCAAGTTATGCAGAACATGAATAGCACTATGTCTGACGACCTGATCGGCAACAACCATTTTATTACAATGGTTGTTGCTCGTTACACTCCGTCAACCGGACACCTCGCCTTTGCTAATGCCGGTCACATTTACCCGATTGTGTGGTCTCACTCGGAGGTGAAAGCTCAAGCCGCTAGCGGTAAAACGCCTGTCGAGCCGAATTTCCTGAAAGCTCGTGGCATTCCCTTGGGGATACTACCAGTTTGGAGAGGCAAAGCAGGTACGATCGAACTAAAGTCAGGAGATGTATTTCTGCTGACGAGTGACGGAATTACTGAAGCTAGCGTGACAAGTCAAGCGGTAGCAGGGGGTGTACCAACCCGTTCTATGCTACAACAAGAAGGGCTTTGGCAACTCTTGATTCAGGAACCTGGTTCTTTCAACTTGGACAATTTGTTGGCTCACATCCGAGCCGATAATCCCGTTCAGGAAGACGACCAAACCATACTCTCTCTGGAGGTTCTTTGAATCTGTCAGCGACTCCCGACGCATAGTCGGGGGTGAGAGCCGAAAAAACTTAAGCCCTGCTTGTTGACGGCCCATAGAGTAGTCCTGCAAAAGACGGCGTTATCGTCAACAGTCAAAAACCACAGTAAAAAACCTAGCCAGCGATGGCGCTGCTAGTTTCCTGAATCGCTTTCCTGGGGGATTAAATACCTGTCAAGGGTTAAGGTAGAAGGCATTCGTCAGAAAAAACCAACGCTTAAAAGCCAAGGATTGAAACACAGATTTTTTATACCTCGCTGCTTGCAGTCTCGGTATAATTATCAATTGTTAATGGGTTTTAAGCCCATAACAAAAATTTTCAACTATACTCTTAACTTCTGCCTTCTACCGACTGACGAATGCCTGATTTTTAAACAGAAAAGGCTAGTATCCCCCGAGTAGCGACAAGTATTGAGGCCGAATCCATTCGGCGCGTCGTGTTTCATACCTGGTGTGAAGACACAGGGGTTTTCAAACTTACGGGATTTTTTTATGAATACTGAGCTTCATGTGCCAAGCGACTTGCGGTTTTTAACAATTGTTGAAAACTGGTTGCTGAGCAGTTTGGAAGTAGAGCTAGGAGAGCACGTCGATTGGCCACGTCAGTCGAATCGTTTGCGCTTGGTGTTAGCAGAAGCCTATTCTAACGTGATCCGCCATGCTCACAAAGATCAACCCAATTTGCCCGTGTTAATTCGCTTGAATTTAAAAAATAGGGATATTGGTTTAGAAATTTGGGATTACGGTAAAGGTTACGAAATGGATACTTACAATCCCCCGAGGCCGGAAGCTAAACAGGAAAGCGGCTACGGCTGGCTGATTATGAGTAGACTTATGGATCGGGTGGACTACACTTTGCAAATAGACGGTCGCAACTGTCTAAAGTTGGAAGCGAGTTTGCCGGAAAAATCTTAATTAGTCGTTAGTCATTAGTCATTAGTCATTAATGATTGGCAATGCACTTTTAGACTCGCTTTGGCTGTCTGTCGCACGCGCTGCGGTGACAGCCAATTTTCCGTGCAGTAGCGTCAGCCCAAGGCGAGACTGTAATACCACTTCTCCAAAAATATGCTACAATAGCACTTCTAGCAAAAGGACGATTGTATGAAAGTAAATTACCAAGA